>JADHXB010000068.1 GCA_016783155.1 Dehalococcoidia bacterium | reverse complement strand
CCTTTGATTATTACAACAACCAGCAACAGTAAGGCAACGGCATAGAGCAGGTCAAACCAGATAGCACTGAGTTTACTCGCCAGCTTTATCAGGCCGACAACCGGAAAGCCGAATATTGCCAGGGGATTACGCCACCAGGATTTTTTTGAATAGTGCCAGAGGCTGTCAGCATCTTCACTGCTGGGAAAGGAGTGCATAGCTATAGATATGCCCAGCCAGCAGAGCAGGCAGGTGATTAAGCCGGGAGGGATAATCACAGCGATGACGAATAAGATTAAGGCGATAGTCGTGTTGACCAGGAAAGGGGCGGTGGTTATGAGGAAAGCTTTCCCGTAGCTGTCTATCAGTCCGTGGATAACATACCCTGCGGGGTTACCCAATCTGAAATAGCATGTTTTGTAAACAGGCACCCTGGTACGGTCGCAGAAAAACTTATGGGCCCATTCATGAAGTATGATGCCGGGGAAAGTTACAAGGGCAATCAGCCATCTAAACATAGCCGGGGCTATTATTCATTCCCACTCTATGGTGGAGGGTGGTTTGCTGGTGATGTCGTAGACCACGCGGTTGACGCCGGATACTTCGTTGACGATGCGGCTGGAGATGCGAGCCAGGAGGTCGTAGGGGAGACGAGCCCAATCAGCGGTCATAGCATCCTGGCTGGTAACGGCGCGTACAGCTACCAGGTAGCCATAAGTCCGGTAGTCTCCCATGACACCGACACTCCTGACATCGGTGAGGACGGCGAAGCTTTGCCATAGCTGGCGATAGAGGTTTGCCTGTTTGATCTCGCTCATTACTATCCAATCGGCAGCCCGGAGTATCTCCAGACGTTCTCTGGTTACTTCTCCGATGATGCGGATAGCCAGTCCCGGTCCCGGGAAAGGCTGGCGCCATATCATATCCTCGGGCAAGCCCAGAGCCAAGCCGACCTCACGAACCTCGTCTTTAAACAGGGAGCGTAAAGGCTCAATTAGAGTGAGCGACATTTTGGCAGGCAAGCCACCGACGTTGTGATGGGTCTTTATTCTGGCAGCGGCTTTAGTCTCCTTAGACGTGCTTTCGATGACATCGGGATAAAGAGTTCCCTGAGCCAGGAAATCGATCTTGCCTAGTTTTCCGGCTTTGTATTCGAATACCTTGATGAACTCCTCGCCTATACGACGCCGCTTTACCTCCGGGTCGGTGACTCCTTTCAGTCGCCTGAGAAACCTCCCGGGGGCGTCCACATAGACCACATTCATTTTCAGGTTGTTCCGAAAAGTGTTGAGGGCTCGCTCCGGCTCTTCACGGCGCAGCAACCCGTTATTGACAAAGATGCAGGTTAATTGACTGCCGACAGCCTGGTGGATAAGCGTAGCTGTGACTGCCGAATCAACGCCGCCGGAGAGGGCACAGATGACTTTGCCATCTTTTGCCTGTTGCTTGATTGCGTTTATGCTCTCGCTGATGAAGTTTGCTGGCGTCCAGGTACCGCGGCAGCCGCATACCCGGTAGAGAAAGTTTTCAATTATGGCCTTCCCATTCGGAGTGTGGACTACTTCAGGATGGAATTGCAGTCCAAAGATGTTTGCACCACTACCTATAACCGCATTAAGGGAGTTCTCGGTGTAAGCCAGGGACCTGAAGCCGGGAGGCATTTCTACTATCTGGTCGCCATGGCTCATCCAGACCGGCATAGAAGCGGGCAGGTCGGCAAGTAGTGGCGACTCTTTATCGCTTATATTTAAGATTGCCTGACCATATTCACGCTTATCTGCCGGAGCTACCTGACCTCCCATCTGGTGGACAATAGCTTGCATTCCATAACAGATGCCCAGAATTGGTAGGTGGCTGGCGTAAAGCTGGGGTGGAGCTAAAGGTGCTTTCGGCTGGTATACGCCGGCTGGCCCTCCTGAGAGGATAAAGCCTTTAGGTTGGAAGGAAGCAATTTTTTCCCACGGTTCATCAAATGAAAATAGCTCGCAATAGACATGGCATTCCCGGACTCGCCGGGCAATCAGGTGACTATATTGAGAGCCAAAATCAATAACGGCTATCGCTTCCCGAGCCCCAGGCGATATAGTCTCTACCTCGGATGTGAGCTGCTCACCTTGAAGCTCCCTAGCGATTTCAAGGTAAGTTGAGACTTCAATATCATCACTTCTAGCTACACGATGGCTTTTCCTTTTTTTATCCATCTACTTGCCTGGTTAGCCAAAGTATATCATAGCCTGACATGGCATACTACGGCTTCCATCCTGTCTGGTTAGGCATCCTCATCGTAAAGGTGTTAAAATATACACTGTAATCTGAGGGCTGATTAATGAAGAGAAGCAGACGTTTTCTCGTGATTTGTAAAGGCGTATTGGCTGTGTTTCTGGCCGCTTGCCTTCTTGGGCTGGTAATTTATGCCGTCGGTGGTCACGGCGGGGAGACAAACTCATCGAGCCTTGGCCGGGAATCTATGGGTACTGTTGAGCAGCAGGCCTGGCAGGTAGCCGGGGAGGTAATTGGCTCAGGCAAAAAAGCTCAAGAGCGATTTGTCACCGAGGTGCTCGACCTTTACAACAAGATTAAGGACAGCGACCTGGTCATCTTCTGTAACTCAGGCGGTTGGGGTAATAAACCATTATCCTCTGATTATCAGGGGCAAAGCTGGCTGACAGGGATAGAGGCTAAGCTAACACAACTGGGATATGAACCTTGCGTCGTCGATGACATTCGCACCGGCAACGGTTTGATTGAGCGTCTCCTTGAGTTCAAGGAGCATTTGACTCGTTACCCATCGAAGGCAAAGGTGCTGGCTGCCAAGATCGATTTTCTGACCCAACATATTGCCAACCTGAAAGTAATAATTACCGGCCAGAGCAATGGTGCTGCTTTTGCTGGTGAGGTGGCCAATCATCTGGAGGATAACTCCAGAGTATATTCTATCCGGGTGGGCATACCTTTCTGGCATGGGATACGTGAAGTAAGTAATTCCTTAGTGATAGATAATAGTGGGGTTGGGTCTGATGTCCTCACTCAGAGAGACCTGGTAGCAATAATCAAGAGTAACTGGGTCAAGTTGTTTATATTGAACCACGCCCCGGCTTTTACACCAGTTGACTGGTGCATAAGTCGTGCAGTTCTCATCCTGACATCGTATGACTTTGGTTTGGGACTGCAAGCGCCAGGGCACGAATATATGTGGGAATATCCTGGGGTTGGGCCGGTGATCGAAGCCTTCTTGGTCAAAAACTTTGGCACCCAATAACCTCCTTCCACGCCAGATAGTATGAAAGCGGGCAAGTGGGTAATCTATCCAGAGAAATAGCCTTACAAGTTGATAGAGCCATCGAAATAATCAAGGCCGGTGGTATTGTTGCCTTTCCTACGGACACAGTCTACGGATTGGGGGGTGATGCCTTTAATAGCGAAGCTGCTGAGAGGATTTACAGGGTGAAGCAACGGCCACGGTCTCTACCTCTGCCAGTTTTGCTGGCAGACTCAACACAGGTGGATGCTGTCGTTGATTTTACGCCCGAGATTGCTCGATTTTTGATGAAGCGCTTTTGGCCAGGGGGGTTAACGTTAGTTTTACCGAAGAGAGCTTCACTTCCTGAAATTATCAGCGCCGGCGGCGACAAAGTGGCAATAAGAATTCCTAACCATGTTGTTCCTCTCATCCTCATTCATGGCTTAGGAGCACCTATAATTGGAACTAGCGCTAACATCAGCGATAAGCCCAGTCCGGTGACGGCTCAAGAGGTCGAGCAACAACTGGGCAGCGAGATTGACTTGATTATCAATATGGGTAGATGTCCCGGTGGGCTTGAGTCCACTGTAGTTGATGTTACTGGAGAGACACCGGTGATTTTGCGTCAGGGCATTATACCTGAAGATGAAATTAAGAGGGCATGTCAAGAATATGCTAATGCTCACTTGTCACCCTGAGCGACAGCGAAGGGGCTCGAGATTCTTCGCGGAGTTTATCCTGAGCCGTGTGAGATTCTTCGCTGCGCTCAGAATGACAAAGAAGCGAAGGGCTCCTTCAGAATGACATTAACGAAGGACTCAGAATGACAGGTAGGCTCGCCAGACAATTTTAAAATATGTCAGGGAGGTAAGTAAAATGCGTATTGCTCTTGGTTGTGACCACCGCGGCTTGAAGCTCAAGCAAGTTATTATAGGTCTGCTCACCGAATTGGGGCATGATTATCAGGACTTTGGCGGCTACAGTAGCGACCCCGTAGATTATCCCGATATTGCTAAGCAAGTAGCGGAAGCGGTTATCTCAGGAAAGTTCGAACACGGGATTCTGATTTGCAGCAGCGGAATAGGCATGAGTATAGCAGCTAATAAGGTAAAGGGAATAAATGCTGCTCTATGTTGTGATATCTTCGGTGCTGAGCGGGCTCGGCGGCATAGTAATGCCAATATTCTGTGCCTGGGCGAAGATTCAGTTGAGCCAGGTGCAGCCCTGGATATTGTGAAAGTTTACCTTTCCTCCACCTTTGAAGGCGGCCGGCATTTACGACGCCTGGAAAAGATACGCAACCTGGAAGCAGCATAGCTTGACAATAGCTAGCTGCTATGCTAGTTTACTGCAATAACCTGAATTTCCCAAAGTTAGCACTATTTTACCAGGGAGGTATTTTTTGAAGACAATGCGTAGCGATGGCGTGAAGAAAGGCATTGAGCGGGCACCACATCGGGCATTGCTTCGGGCTGTTGGCGTTTGCCGGGACGACTTTTCCAAACCTTTTGTCGGTGTGGTCAACAGTTTTAACGAGGTCGTGCCCGGCCATATTCATCTGCGTAGTATCGCCGAGGCTGTGAAGGCAGGGATTCGCAGCGAGGGTGGCGTGCCTTTTGAGTTCAACACCATTGGCATCTGCGACGGCATAGCGATGAACCATCCCGGGATGAAATACAGCCTGCCCAGCCGGGAGTTGATTGCCGACTCCGTAGAGACCATGGTCGAGGCACATCAATTTGATGCCCTTGTCTTCATACCGAACTGTGACAAAATCGTGCCCGGAATGCTTATGGCTGCGGTAAGATTGAATATTCCGTCCATATTTATCAGCGGCGGGCCAATGCTGGCAGGACATCTAACTCTGGGTGGCCAAAGCCGAACAGTGGACCTTATCTCTGTGTTCAGCGCGGTGGGCAGCGTTATCCGTGGCAAGATGACAAAGGCTGAGCTTGAAGAGATTGAGATTGCCGCCTGCCCCGGCTGCGGGAGCTGCTCCGGTATGTATACAGCCAACACAATGAACTGCTTAACCGAGGCGCTGGGGATGGCCTTACCGGGCAACGGCACAATACCAGCCGTGGATTCCAGGAGAATGGTTTTGGCCATGGCAGCAGGAAGACAGATTATGGCTATATTTGAAAAGAACCTGTTGCCTAAGGATATTATTACCAAGGACTCCATTACCAATGCTTTTGCTGTGGATATGGCGCTCGGTGGCAGCACCAATTCCGTTTTGCACGTTATGGCGGTGGCACATGAAGCGGGTATCGATTTCCCGCTGCCACTGATTAATGAGATTAGCCATCGCGTTCCGCACATCTGTAAGCTGAGCCCGGCCAGCGAGGTTCATATCGAGGACCTCGACCTGGCTGGGGGAATTCCTGCGGTCATGCGTGAGATAGCGGGCCTCCTCAATGGAAAGTGTAATACCGTGGCATTAGCACCCATGTCAAGCATCATAAAGACAGGTAAAGTTAGAAACCGCGAGGTCATCCGACCAGCTGCCAAGCCGTATTCAAAGACTGGCGGTCTGGCAATCCTCTTCGGGAACCTGGCACCTGAGGGAGCTGTGGTCAAGAGCGGCGCCGTTGATCCCGAGATGATGGTACATGACGGCCCGGCTAGAGTCTTCGAAAATGAGGAGGAGGCGACCAGAGGGATAATGAAGGGTGAGATTAAGAAGGGCGAAGTCATCGTCATTCGATATGAAGGACCTAAGGGTGGACCGGGAATGCGAGAGATGTTAACGCCGACCTCTCTCTTGAGCGGTATGGGTCTGGATAAAGACGTGGCTTTGATAACAGATGGGAGATTTTCAGGTGGTACCAAAGGAGCTGCCATAGGACATGTAGCGCCTGAGGCAGCCAGTCGGGGACCTATAGCCGTGGTAAAGAACGGCGACATCATAAGTATAAATATTCCGAAATGTAAGCTGGAATTGAAGGTAAGCGACGCAGAGATAAAGAAGCGGCTGTCCAAACTGCCTGATTACAAATCCAAGATAAAAACCGGTTATCTAAAAAGGTATATTGAGAAAGTTGGTTCAGCCAGTAGAGGGGCTGTATTTGCCACATAGGAGAATATCGATGAAAAAGACCGGTGCCCAAATTCTATGCGAGAGTCTAATTAAGGAAGGGGTCGAAGTTATTTTCGGCTTCCCTGGTGGAGCTGTATTGCCGTTGTATGATACTTTGCCGCAATATCCCAAAATTAGGCATATTCTGGTTCGCCACGAGCAGGGTGCAGCTCATGCCGCTGATGGCTATGCCCGAGCTACGGGTAAGGCAGGAGTATGTTTAGCCACGTCAGGCCCGGGAGCCACTAATTTGGTAACTGGAATTGCTAACGCTTGTCTCGATTCTTCTCCTATGGTAGCTATCACCGGCCAGGTAGCCAGACCTTTCATCGGTAAGGACGCTTTCCAGGAGATAGACATTACCGGTATCACTCTTCCTATTACCAAGCACAACTATCTTGTCCTTGATGCTAAAGAGCTGGCTCAAGTGGTTAAAGAGTCCTTTTATATTGCCCAGGCTGGCAAGCCAGGTCCGGTTCTTATCGATATACCACGCGATGTTTTCCAGCAGGAAGCAGAATTTGTTTATCCGGACAGAGTTAACCTACCCGGATATAAGCCAACGCTCTTTGGGCATCCAGCGCAGGTTAAAAAAGCCGCCGAAACGATAAATACAGCCGACCGGCCTGTCATTATTGCTGGTAGAGGAGTAATAATCTCAAAGGCTTTTACTGAACTCAGGGAGCTGGCAGAGAAGGCACAAATACCGGTGATTACGACTCTCTTGGGCATTGGCTGTTTTCCTGAGACTCATGTATTAAGCTTTGGGTGGCTAGGAATGCATGGCATGGCCTATGCCAACAAGGCGGTCCACAATTCTGATGTCATTGTGGCTATTGGGATGAGGTTTGACGACCGGGCTACCGGGGTGGTCAGCTCCTTTGCACCACAGGCTCGCGTTGTTCACATAGATATCGACCCCGCTGAGATAGGCAAGAACGTGCGAGTCGACGTGCCAATTGTTGGCGATGCTAAAAATGTCCTTGAGGCGCTGAACCAACAAATCGTGCCACGTGAACACCTGGACTGGTTTAATCAGGTGGATAAGTGGCGAGATGAACATCCGGCGTTGGTAATAAGAGAGAGCGAATCTCTTTTACCTCAGTACGTTATTCGCCAGATTTACGAGATTACTGAAGGTAATGCTATTGTAGTCACAGGTGTCGGTCAAAATCAGATGTGGTCGGCTCAGTTCTTTTTCTATGATAAACCGAATAGCTTAATTTCCTCAGGCGGTTTAGGCACTATGGGCTTTGAGCTTCCCGGGGCTATCGGTGCCAAAGTTGGGCAGCCCGATGAGACGGTTTGGTGCATTGCTGGTGATGGTGGCTTTCAGATGACCATACAGGAATTAGCCACGATAGTCCAGGAGAAGTTGGCTATCAAGATAGCTATTATCAACAACGGATTTTTAGGCATGGTAAGGCAATGGCAGCAGCTATTCTATGGGCGACGCTACGTCCACACGCCAATTTCTAACCCGGATTTCATCAAGATTGCCGAAGCTTATGGCATCCCAGCACTGAGAGTGAAGGATAAAAAACTGGTGGTTTCGGCTATAGAAAAAGCGATGGGACATGAAGGCCCGTTCTTAATTGACTTTGTTGTCGAGCCTGAGGAGAACGTTTTTCCCATAGTCCCACCAGGCGCAGCACTGGTTGAGGCCCTGGAAATGCCA
>JADHXB010000067.1 GCA_016783155.1 Dehalococcoidia bacterium | reverse complement strand
GCATGCTCAGCACCGCCGGTGTACAAGTCCACCGGCATCCAGAATTTCAGTTTGGCCTTGTCAAAGGGAAAACTGTCAACACCGGGGCTGGTGTAGCGCAGGAAATACCACGAGGAGCACATGAAGGTGTCCATGGTATCAGTTTCCCGCTTTGCCGGCGCGGAGCACTTAGGGCAGGTGGTATTAACAAATGACTCGCAGTATTTCAACGGAGACTCACCGGTAGGTCTGAACTCGGCATCAGGAGGCAGTAAAACCGGCAGGTCTTTCTCCGTCACAGGCACGATACCGCACTTATCGCAGTAAACCATGGGAATCGGCGCCCCCCAGTAGCGCTGCCGGGAGATGAGCCAGTCACGAAGCCGGTAGGTGACAGCCCGCTTCCCCCAGCCTTTTTCCTCCATGTAATCACAGATGGCTTCAAAACCCTGCTCGCTGGGCAGACCATCGAACTGCCCTGAGTTCGCCATAGTCCCGGTTTCAGTGTAAGCGCACTCAAGCTCTTCCCTCGACCAATCCGGAGGCGCGATAACTACTCGAATAGGCAGGCCGTACTTCTTGGCAAACTCAAAATCACGCTGGTCATGTGCCGGAACACCCATCACCGCCCCGGTGCCATAGCTGAGCAGCACATAGTCGGTAATCCAGATAGGTACCGGCTCGCCACTCAATTTGTTAATCACATAGCTACCCAGGAAGACGCCGGTCTTTTCCCTTTCTACAGATGTTCTTTCTATCTCCGTCTGTCTCTGCGCTTGAAGTATATAAGCCTCGACTTCAGCCTTGTGTTCCGGCGTTGTCAGCAGAGGTACCAGGGAGTGTTCCGGCGCCAGGACAAAAAAGGTGACCCCAAATATAGTGTCGGGGCGGGTGGTGAATACACTTATCTCTTTAGTATCAACGCCTTTATGTTCCAGGCCAAATGAAATCTCGGCACCCGTACTCTTGCCAATCCAGTTGTTTTGCATGATTTCTATGCGCTCGGGCCAGTCTATCTTGCTGAAGTCCAGAAGCTCATCGGCGTACTTTGTAATACGGAAAAACCACTGCTCCAGCAATTTCTTGAGCACCGCTGTGCCGCAGCGCTCACAGGAGCCTTCGCCGACAACCTGCTCATTAGCCAGCACCGTCTGGCACGCGGGACACCAGTTTACTGGCGCCTTAGCCCGGTAAGCCAAACCTGCTTCATAAAGTTTGAGGAAAAACCACTGCGTCCATTTATAGTATTCGGTGAGACAGGTGACTACCTCACGGTTCCAATCATATATAGCCCCGATGCTCCTTAGCTGGCGGCGCATGTTTTCGACATTATTCATCGTCCAGGCGTAAGGATGAATGCCGTGTTTAATAGCTGCGTTCTCCGCCGGCAGGCCAAAGGCATCGAAGCCCATGGGATGGAGCACGTTATAGCCCTGCATCCGCTTGAACCTGGCCTGTACATCCGAAGGTGCCATAGCATACCAATGCCCGATATGAAGGTCACCCGAGGTATACGGAAACATAGTTAAGGCATAGAACTTAGGGCGATTGCCATCCTCCTTGACCTCATAAAGCCGGTCAGCCGCCCATTTCTCCTGCCACTTCTTTTCGATTTCCTGAGGATTATATTTAGCAGCACACATAACAGGCTGATTTTATCCCGTAAAGGCTATTCCGTCAACCTTATTCCGCTTGAGGTGTTATGTCATTGCGAGGAGTGACAGCGACGAAGCAATCCCAGTGGGGGAATATGGAATTGAGATTGCCACGCCTTCGGCTCGCAATGACACGGGGGGTTGTTATTCAGCAAGAGCACAGCAGTGTATAATGGAGAATATGGAAAGTCAAAAATTTGAAGCCCTCGTCTTCAGAGCCGTAGAGGCGCTGCCACCGGAGTTTCGAAGCAACCTGGAGAACGTCGATATTATTATCGAGGACTGGCCCAGCCCAAACCAAATCAGCCGGTTAGGACTCAGATACAAGACGCAGCTATTAGGTCTTTACGAAGGAGTGCCTCAGACCAAGCGAGACAGTGGATACAACCTGGTTCTACCAGACAAGATAACCATCTTTCAGAAGCCTATCGAACTGAAATGTCGCTCCGACAAAGAAATCGAAGGTGAAATAGGTAGAGTGCTACGTCACGAGATCGCCCACCATTTCGGTATCGGCGATGCCGCCTTATATAAGATAGAAAACCAGCAGCTCAGGAAAAATAAAGATTACAGTGATTAATAGAGATGGCAGCGATTATGGTGGCAATGCCATTTATATCTTTTATCGCCGCAATCTTATTTAATGAGCGGTTTCTGCTTGGCCAACCACAAACAGCTTCTGTTTCCGCTATGGTTCGACAGGCTCACCATAAGCGGGTACTTTTTTTGCTAACCATGAGCGGATTTTGCTGCCGCTCACCCTGAGCTTGTCGAAGGGTAAGTCAGTTTCCCCCTGGAATATTTAACCAGTTCAGTCCATTCCTCTCTAATCAAAGCCTGCTTCTTACGGCGCGACCAGCCTTTTATTTGTCGCTCCCTGGCAAATGCGTCATCCCGAGTTGGAAATTCACTGCAAAATACTAATTTGATAGGAAGCCGATTGGACGTATAGCATTTAAAGGTGTTTTGTTCATGTTCAACCACACGTTTTTCTAAATTGTCTGTATGCCCGACATAATAGCTTCCATCTGCACATTCAAGTATGTAAACCCAAAAACTCATTTAGTATATTTAATTCCGCCATGGTTCGACAGGCTCACCATGAGCGGGATTTCTATTTTGTTATGCTCACCATCGCTGTAATCGCGTTTGTAACTATTTCCCCGTGTAATTAGCAGGTCGCTTCTCCAGGAAAGCCTTTACACCCTCCTTCTGATCCTGAGTACCAAAACACAGGGCAAACAACTCCGCTTCACACTCAACGCCAACCGAAATTGGGGTGTCGAGCGACTTATTTACCGCAATCTTGGCGAATTTCAATATAGCCGGGCTCTTGCTCTTAAGCTTTTTTATAACCTCATCGACTGTTTCCCTCAGCTTATCTGCAGGGACAACCTTGTTTACCAAGCCGAGCCGCAGGGCTTCCTCAGCCGAAATAGGTTCGCCGATAAGAATCATCTCTTTTGCCTTCTTCTCCCCCACAAGCCTCGGCAATATCTGGGTTCCGGTGCCTCCGGGTATGACCCCGACGCTGATCTCAGGCTGCCCAAATCGAGCATTCTCCGAGGCTATAATAATGTCGCAGCTCATAGCCATTTCACACCCACCACCCAGAGCCAGCCCGTTCACCATAGCTATGACCGGCTTAGGGACCTCCCTTATATACGTATATGCCCTTTTCGACCCTTTGGCCCACTTAATGACGCTAACGGGAGTCCAATCAAGAAACATGTTGACGTCAGCACCAGCGCTGAAAGCCTTGTCGCCCGTCCCGGTAAGAACGATAACCTGGATCTCATCGTCACCATTAGCAACCTCCAGCGCAGCGGTAACCTCGCTCAGCAAGGTCTGATTTTGAGCATTAAACTTATCAGGCCGGTTAAAGGTTATCCAGGCAACATTGTCCTTCTTCTCATAGATAATAGTCTCGAATTCCATTCTATTCTCCTTTCTTTTTTCTTATATGGTAGAACCGCCATCTATGGCGAGAACCTGTCCGGTTACATAGCCGGAAGCATCAGAGGCCAGGAAAATCACAGCGCCAACCATCTCCTCAGGCTCAGCTATCCGCCCCATTGGCGTTTTCATCATAGCAAACTGCAGAATATCAGGGTTACTCCACAGGGCTTCGCTGAAACGGGTCCTGGTCAGTCCCGGCGCTATGGCATTAACCCCGATATTGTACTTAGCCCATTGCTGCGCCATGACCTTCGTTGCCATAATCACACCGGCTTTACTTATGGCATAAACAGGCAATATGCCGGGGGTAATCCCTTCTATTGAGGCGACATTGATAATTTTGCCGCCACCTTGCTCCTTCATCAACTTTGCCACCGCCTGACTGAGAAAGAACAACCCCTTTAGGTTTAGATTCATAACGGAGTCCCAGGCACGCTCCTCTATGTCTATTGCCTGGTCCATGGTCGGGTTGGTACCAGCATTATTCACCAAGATGTCAATTCTGCCAAATTCTTCCTTAACCTTGCTGACTAAATTGTTTATCTCCTCAAGCCTGCCCACATGTGTCGCCACAGCTAGCGACTTCCCGCCCGCCCCCTTTATCTCTTTAGCCACCTCCTCAAGGTCCGGTAATTTCCGACTGGCTAAAGCCACGTCGGCACCGGCCTTGGCAAGTCCAACAGCAATAGCCTTTCCGATGCCGCGGCTGCCGCCGGTTACCAGTGCCACTTTGCCTTTTAGAGAGAACTCTTCCGGGGAAAAATTCATTGCTTACCTCCCAAACAAGATTTATCAGCTTTAGACAGAAACCAACACCAAAGTATATATCGCCAGGAGTGCTACGCGCAACCTAAATATTGCCGAACGGAGGAACTTTTGAGTCGTGGCGGGTACAAATTGCCCCAAAGTATACCAACTACAATATGCTAGAAAAATATCTCTAAAGAGAGAGGATATTTTCTCTTTTAAAAATTAGCGGTGGAGCTGAGGTTACAACTGAGCATGCTCTTTAGCAAAAATGGCTGCGCCCAGGGCAGCCGTTATCTGAGGTTCCTTCGGAGTTATTACTTCCTTTCCTAATTCCTCTTCAATTGCTTTAACTACTCCGATATTTTTGGCTACTCCTCCGGAGAAAACTATGGGCTCATTATAACTAATTTGCCCCCCAGCCCCCATACCAATCACCCTCTTGGCAATTGCTTTGCTTATACCATAAGCTATATCTTCCTGAGCCTTATGCTCTGATAGAAGAGAGATTATCTCCGACTCGGCAAATACCGTGCACACACTGCTGAGAGTGCAATGCTGCTTAGACCTTAATGCAAGTGGACCAAGCTCATCGAGAGAGAGGTTTAATATCCTCTCCGTTAAGACTTCTAAAAATCTTCCGGTCCCGGCAGCACACTTGTCATTCATCTCGAACCTGACAACCCCTCCATCCTTGTCCAGTTCCATTACTTTGCTATCCTGTCCGCCGATGTCAATAATTGTTCTAACTGCAGGAAATAAGAGGTTTGTTCCCTTAGCATGACAGACTATCTCAGGTAACACCTTATCAGAAGAGGTAAACGCTCTACGACCGTAACCGGTTGATACAATATACTTTATGCCCTCCTCTGACTTCTGGATTTTGCCTAGAGCCAAGTCAAGAACTTCGGCTCCACTTTTCCCACGATCATAGCTTGTTGGTATCAGTGAAAAAGCTAAAATCTTCTCTTTCTCATTAACTATTACCGCTTTCGTAGTAACCGAGCCTATGTCAATACCTACAAACATGACTCAATCAAGCCTTTCGCATCTTCACTATTTCGCATATGCTCTCAATTCTTGTTCTTAAAGCTTCCTGGCTATAATCTCTATCATCCCAATTGTCTCCTTCGATGTAGAATACCGGCAATTTGGTCTTTTCCTCCACCATTCTAGCCAATAGTCTGTGACTACTGCCCAGCCAGCGGTCAAAATCCATTAACCCAAAGACCATGCCATCGACATTATGTGTTTCCATCTTTTCACATATTTGTTCTGCCTGATAGCCAGGATTAACCATCCCTGATGTCCTGAGCCAGCCTTCAGCCGCAGCCATATAAGGGTCTTCGAACGTAGGCGGCTTTAGTTGCTTCTTCGTAAATATAAAAAACTCACTGAGTGGTATTCCCACGCCATTCTCCTCGAACATTTTGGCTATCCAAGGAACGGAAGGATGCGTACTATAAATCAGCAATTTTGGTGCCCCCTGAGGCAATATGCCCTCTCCGTTATTCACCCTTTGCTTAAGCTCTTTAATTGTAATATCTAACGCATTCTCCATTTGTCCTATGCCAGTATTAAATGGCGCGAACAAACCCTCCCAAAACAGGCGCCCGCTTACTGCGCCTAAAGGTTGCGGGTCAGCACTCATTAGCAGAGCTAACTCCGATAGTTTTGCCGCATACCTCTGCCAAGTGTCGATTACCTCCTTTATCTTCTCATCTGGAACCTTGATCCCAATCTCCTTCTGAGCGAATTCGAATCCATCTCTCATTTGATTAGCCAGGTACTCAACCCTGTCAATGACCTCATCCTCCACAGTACCCAGGGGCTGGTCATGAGGTAGCCGTGTAATATAAGTTTTCCACTCAGGGTCATGATAGATGCGAATGAACTCATCGGTTTTAGGCGCTTCATCACAAATAAAACCCCATATCCAATTTATATCAGGTGAGGGAATAATCCCTAATCTGCGGATGGCATATCTTGTCTTGTTTAAAGCACAGTGACGGCATCCGTATGGGATTCCAGTTCTTTCAGCCTCTTCCAGGTAAGGGGCGAGTTTGTGGAAGAAGCCGTTCATTACCAAAGTCAGGAATATATCTGGAAAAGAAACGAACACCTTGTCCGGTGCAGTTAATTTTAGAGCATAATAAAAATGTAAGATTGCTGGCAGAATGCCATATACTATCTTTACCCCCCTCTCTTTGTATTCACTCGCTTTCGTTAAATCTATAGTCTCTTTTACAAAGCAGCCTAGTAATTTCCTGATACCCTCCAATTCTATCGCAAAGTAGGTAGGAAGCTGCTTTTCGACAGCGAATTTAATATCGTCCTCGGTTAGACCAAGCTTCTCAGATGCTTTACGCCATTGAGGTAAGTATTCTGACATTTCATCTTCTTCAAAACCGGTTAACCTTAGAAAATCCTCATGTACATTCTTTGCCATCTTAATCAACTCCTTCTCTGCTTTACTAACTCAATGAAACTCTCAACCCGTGTTGTTAATGGTCCCACAGCCTCCCTTGAATATTCGTATGAGGATTCAAGTTTTAAGAGGGGAATGTTCATCTCATTCAATACTTTTGAAATAATGGAGCATTCCAGGTCATATATCTCCTCAAAGGATAACTCGTACCATATCACGCCATCAATTTTAAAATCTCTTATAAGCTTCTTCATAATTTCGACTCTTTCCTCCCAGGCTGGTTGAAATATAGATGGTGGCGTCCTTTCTAAATAATGGGTTTCCCCCAAGCTTCTCATTAAATCACCGTCCGTTTTTACATTCCACGCACAATGTCTTACCCCTTCGTCTAGAAACTCAGCAGCTATTACTCCGCCAGAGTCTTCAATCAACTTGGGAACAACATAATCGCCCACACCTACTACATGACCGGCTAGAAGTATCCTGGGCGCTTCTGTGGAGAAGGGACTTTTGCCCTTTTGTAGCTCTTCATATAGGTCCTTGAGCTTACCGATTAGCACTTCCGGGTCGCAATAGAAGGAATAGTGATTGAGTCGAATGAAGTCGTAACCACCTACACGTGGTGGCTGCTCTCTTCTTAGTAGATTGATCTTCCTTAAAAGGTCTCTTATCTTGTTAATAAACTCTATTGATTCCTTAAGTTTTCCGTCCGATATTTTATTACCAGTGAGAACTTCTAATTTCTCTCTTAGCCGGGTTAGCTCTTTGTAATAGTAGTCCCGGGAGAGCGACTTTTCCCAATCAGGTGGAACACCCAATCTCGCCGTTGGCAATTTAAAGTATTCAAATAGATCAGCTAACCTTGACTCATGACAATCGCTGCATTGCACTACTATGAGGTCAAGCATTGGAACTACGGGGTCGATACCTAAAAGATGATATCCAATTTGCGACCTGGAATAAGGACTCATGAAACGAAGCATGTAAGGTATTACTGCATCCGGGGGTTCAGGTTGCCCTCCTCTGCAGAGCAAATATGGCAATGCTCCAGATGCATAGATTAACTCCTCGGGAACAAACCTGCCAATATAGCCAATTAGCTTGATACCCTTTTCCTTACATTCCTTTAATCTCTCTGGTCGAGTGCGGGCAATCTGTGCCAGCTCTTCGAGTGTATCCAATGCCTTCACCCCCTATTCAGTAAATTATTACTGATTAAGGTAATACTTTCACACGGTCTTGTCAAAAGCTGCGAGAATGAACCTTTCGCTAAATTGT
>JADHXB010000066.1 GCA_016783155.1 Dehalococcoidia bacterium | reverse complement strand
ATTTCACTATATTGTGGGCCGGCAAGCATGACCGCAATCTCTTTGGTCCGGGACTCGCCTTCAAGTGTCTGAAGCATGCTAACGGTTCGAGCACCTGATTCGTATTTATGAACGTTATAATGCGCGTCAGCGAAAGCGGCGATCTGTGGAAGATGAGTTACGCAGATCACCTGGCGACCCTGGGCTAATGTCCAGAGCTTCTTACCTATTATTTCGCCGCTCCTTCCCCCAACACCAATATCTATTTCGTCGAAAATAAGAACCGGCGTATTATCGACTTCGGAGAGAGCGCCTTTCAGCGCCAGGGTAAAACGGGAGATTTCCCCCGTAGAGGCAATTTTAGTTATCGGCTTTAGAGGCTCTCCGGGATTGGTGGAAGCGATAAACTCAACAGAATCAACTCCTTCATTGTTAAAGGCATAAGTTTTTCCGCCAGGGAGGAGGATCCCCTCTTCAGCCTCGTCTTGGGCTATGGACACATCGAATTCAACCTGTGCCATGTTCAAATCTTTGAGTTCCTTCTTCACCTCGGCAACTAATTTTTCCGCCGCTGTTAAGCGCGCTCCGTAGAGCTCGGATGCTATCTGACCCATCTCCGCTTTGAGTTGAGTGCTCATTTTCTCTAATTCAGTCTGCCTCTCTGAACAAAGTGATATTGCCTCCAATTCCCCTTCAGTTTTCTCCAGGTAGCCCATTATGTCGGCAATCGTCTGCCCGTATTTTCGTTTTAGATTTTTTATTAGCTCCAAACGTGACACCACCTCTTCGAGTCTTTCGGGATTATCCTCCAACCTTTCGCTGTAAGAGCGAATGTCTCGCGCTACATCCTCAAGACCATATACGGCTTCTCCGAGGTAATTCAGTTGCTGGCTAAGCGTGGGGTCCAGTTCGACGAGCTTCTTCATAACTTCAACTGCTTCATTCAACTTGTCCAGCGCCGGGGCTGAACCATGTGAGGCATCTTCTTTGCATATTGCCTGATAAGCTTCATAAGACATTGCTTTCAGCTTCTCAGCCGAAGAAAGGACATTCCGTTCCCGTTCAAGCTCCTCCTCCTCACCAACCCGCAATTTTGCCCGCCTTATCTCATCGAGCTGAAAGCTCAGGAATTCCTGGCGGCGAGCCGCATCTTTCTCCTCTTCAACCAGTGCCTTTAGCTCCTGCTCTAGTTTGTTAAGTTCTGCTACCTTGGTGCTGAAGCCGTTTCGCAGCTCCATGGTATGTCCATAGGCATCAAGAAAATCCAGATGATACTTCCTGTCAAGTAGAGACAGGTGTTCACTCTGGCCGTGAATATCGACTAGTAGGAGCCCGATTTCGCGCAGAACCCCTCTGGTCACCGCATGCCCGTTAATGCGGACAACACTGCGTCCCTGTTTCCTGAATTCGCAACTGATGACCAGATTATCCTCATCGGACTTCAAGCCCTTTTCGGCTAAGAGTTCTTTGAGCTGTGTCAGGCTTTCATTATCAGGCAATGCGAAAATACCTTCGACCAGGGCTTTGTCGCTTCCATGGCGGATAACTTCATCAGCCACCTTCCCTTCCAGCAGGGTCTCAACGGCGTCGATGACCAGTGATTTGCCGGCACCTGTCTCGCCGGTAATAACATTCAGCCCGCTGCTCAGGTTCCAGTCTATGCTCTCAATAATTCCGAGGTTTTTGACTCTTATTTCGAGTAACAAACTATAGTCTCCCGCAACTAAATGTGTGGCTAGTTTACAATATCGAAGTTCGCTTATATTTTACCACTTGTGGCCGAAAAGGAAATTCCGCTTGGCAAAGACTCTGCAATCAGCAGGAGCGAAATTGGATTTCGCTGTGTGAAATACTCTAAAATAGCTATGTTGATAAGTCTATACAATGCGGAGAAACGAGAATTAGCTTGAGTTATCGAGACGATTTAAGAAACATAGTCATAATCGCCCATGTAGATCACGGCAAGACGAGCCTGGTTGATATGATGCTAAAACAAAGCAAAATCTTCCGTGATAACCAGCAGGTGGGTAATTTGATACTTGACAGGAATGCCTTGGAACGGGAAAAAGGTATTACCATTCTAGCCAAGAACGCAGCGGTAATCTACCGCGGTGTAAAGATAAATATCATAGATACTCCGGGCCATGCTGATTTCAGCGGAGAAGTAGAGCGGGTCATGAATATGGCAGATGGCTGCCTGCTGCTGGTTGATTCCGTTGATGGGCCTATGCCCCAGACCAGGTTTGTGCTAAAGCATGCCCTTGATAAGGGGCTGAAACCGATTGTGGTCATTAATAAAATAGACAGGGAAAATTCCAGGATACCCGAGGTGGTTCATCTGACTCAGGACCTCTTTCTAGAATTAGCCACTGACGCAGACCAGCTCGATTTTCCCATACTATACACCAGCGCCAGAGACGGCACAGCTACCATTGATCCAGAGAAAGATGGTGAAGACCTTATCCCATTGTTTGAATCTATACTCCGCAAGGTTCCGCCACCTAGCATTGAGTCCGGCCCTTTCCAGATGCTGGTATCTAACCTGGACTATAACAGCTACAAAGGCAAGCTTGCCATTGGCAAAATTTACCGCGGAAGCGTTAGACCACATGATAAGGTCACTGTTATCGGGGGGCATGGCAGCACGAAGAACTATGAAGTGAGCGAGGTATTCACCTTTATGGGCATCGATCGTCCGGAAGTAGAGGAGGCAACCGCAGGCGATATTGTTGCTATAACCGGCGTGGAAACAGTAAGCATCGGAGATACCGTAACCAGCCCCGACCAGCCAGATGCCCTACCTCGTATAGAGGTAGGTGAACCTACATTAAAAATGATGTTCGGCGTGAATACTTCACCGTTCGCCGGCAGAGAGGGAAAATATTGTACCTCAAGGCAACTCCGGGAAAGGCTTTACCGGGAACTTGAAACAAATCTCAGCCTGAGGGTTCAAGATACCGAAACCCCTGATGTTTTCCTTGTAGCTGGCAGAGGAGAGCTACATCTAGCAATACTTATTGAGACTATGCGCCGCCAGGATTACGAGTTTGAAATTTCAAAGCCTGAAGTTATAACTAAAGAAATCGATGGCAAGCTTATGGAACCCGTGGAATCTGTCACCATCGATACGCGTGCAGAATATATAGGTGTGCTCACGGAAATTTTAAGCACGCGCCAGGCTAAGCTCACTAATATGTATAACGATGGCGAAGGTAACGTACGCCTGGAATTTCACATCCCCACGCGTGGCCTAATTGGTTTCCGCAGCAAATTTTTGACTGTCACTCGGGGTGAGGGCATTATGAATACATTATTCATGGGATATGAACCATGGTATGGCGATATCGTTTCAACCCGTAGTGGCATGCTGGTAGCTTCTGAAAATGGTACTGCCGTTACCTACGGGTTAAACAACGCCCAGGGAAGAGGTATAACATTCATTGAGCCGGGCACACCCGTGTACGAAGGTATGATAGTGGGAATGAATTCCCGGGGAAGCGACCTTGCAGTCAACGTTGCCAAAGAGAAAAAACGAACCAACGTCCGTTCTTCGACATCCGATATTGCTATTAAGTTGACGCCACCAGTGAAATTTAGCCTTGAAGAAGCTCTGGACATGATCAGCGATGACGAACTTATTGAGGTGACACCTAACAACATCAGGTTGCGTAAGCGATTGCGTACACAAGATCAACGTTCTAAAGCGTGCCACGCAGCAAGCAAAGAACCACAACAAATTGGTAACGGCGGCAATTAATTGGAAAAGTAGTTTCCTCCCGCGCAATCCAGGGATTGCGCCACGGCACTCTTTATAAATCATGAGAGGTCATGGATAGCGCCTCGTCACGTTGCTCATTGTGTCTTTCAGGTATTTATTCACTCAGGTAACAAATAGCCAGAATGTCGACTCTTTGTCAGACTGGGGGGGGTGGTGGTGGGTGGCTTTTCGGTCTGACTCAATAGTTAACCTCAAGGTAAACATAAATTAGGTGATTGCTTAACTCCAAAGGAAGGTATACGCTCAAGACAACTCAGGTTGGAATAATGCTGGGGTCAGCATGTAAAAACGTAGCCCCCTTTCCTTAGATAGGAGTAGGAGGCGACCAAGGTTAAGATAATCGTGAGGTACATCAGGGCAGCAAGCAACATGTCCGGACCTATGCCAAGAACACCCACCACGAGCGTTGGCATCTGAACCGAGTAGGTAATCCTGGCTATCAGGGTGGGAGCAGGAAACTCAATCGCACGTCTCCGCCGCTTCCAGATAAAAGTGAACACACCCGCCAGCACTGCGAGGTCTGCGGCGATCACAACTATTGCGTAAGGATAGGGGTTGAAGGGCATCAGACCGGCCGTGCGTGACCAGAGTCCACCGGCTATTGCCAAAATCAAGGTAGGGGTCATGAGCATGCGGTCGGCGACCAGATCGAAAAGGGCCCCAGCTAGGGTTGATTGGCCCATTTTACGGGCGAGGAGACCATCTATCCCATCAGTGACCCAGCCAACTATAAGCAGAATGCCAGCCAGCAGGACTTCTGTTGCTCCTCCCTGAAGCAAGAGCCAGGCGATGACTACAGCCAAAACGACGCGTGTTATAGTCACAACATTGGGAGCGTTCCAACTCCACGATAATAATTGCTCTGAAGAGTTATTCATTTCGCTCAGTGCCACAGGGGAAAGACCACTTTCCACATACTTTTGTAGAACAGAGTAGCATGGAGGCGGGTAGCCGTCAATGATTAAGCAGGGTGCAAGCTGCTTTGATAGGTCAGTCTAAGGACACATTCCATCGGATTGTTCATCCTGCGAATTGCAGGCATCGCCCTCCCACTCCGAGTCTTCCCATCATGCTTGAGGAGTTATTTTTGTCCTCTGATTTTGAGTGCTTCCTGGTGAATTTCCCGGTTTTGTGCGATATACTCTTGTGGCAATATTAAACCGTGTTCGTAAGGCTTCCCCTCTTTGTCAACAGTGACAAAGGTTATCATGCCTGAGACCGCTGTAATTTCATCATCGTTGACGAATGCTTGACCGCAGACGGTGATGCTTGTTGGGCCGAGAAGCGCTATCCTGGCTTTGATATCCACGATGTCTCCGTTGTTAGCCGGCTTCTTGAAAGAAATTCCGTGGATTTGAACACAAACTACGTCCTCGGGCCTTCCTACCAGGCGGGAAGCAGCTACAAAGCATGTCTCAACAAACCATTCTGCCATCCGTCCGGCAAACAAAGTTCCGTGATGTTGAAGGTCCTCAGGCCTTATTAGGTGGGAAATGCTTGTTTCTTTGAGCATCTAAATTACCATTTATACAAATTTAGGCGATGCCTGACACACAACGCCTGATGTAGAACGGCCTTCATTCTACGCTCACCGTTCTCTGTAATCAAACAAACACACCAAGAAGCTATGTGTGACATGCAAATTTATTTTACTTTTCCCCGGCTGTGAAATGAGTCCAGGGCTGAGTTGGCCTGTCTTTGAGATATCCCTCCAGATGACTATACTGAATATGTTCGTCCAGGTATTTCTTAGCCTCGAAAGACATGCCACTTGAACTACCCCACCTGGCCCAGAGGCTAAGATTTTTAGCAAGTTCGCTATCCGTTACTTTCCCATCTACTGTTCCTTTTGGCGAAAATGGTGGCCTAGCTTGACAGTATTCCATTGCATCCAGTTCGTAGTGTCCTTCGACAGTGCGAGAACTGGGCGTATTCTTCTTTAAATACACATCATAGTGGTCAGACAGAATCTTTTGTGCTACTTTGACATCTATCTTGCCGCTATACTTTTCCATGAGTTGTGTTAGGCGCACTTGGCGAGCCCCTTGCTGTGTTCTGATGTCTGAATAACCGGTGCTGTCGCATTCCAGGTTGCGAATTCTGGGATCAACAGGAGCGTTAAAGCCAATGAAGTAGCCGTCCTTTTTTCGCTCGACGTTGTAGAATTTCAGCCCCAGCTCTAGGCGCATAATCTCAAGAGTATTGACATCAGCCAAGAGCCAAATGTTGGCATAGCCGCCATTATTGTTATTCTTCATAATCTCCACAAAACTGTCCAGGTTATCCGCATACTGCATTGCCTCGCGTATCCTAGAGAACTCTGGTGTCTTCTCGGGGTCGTATTGGTTAAAACCACTAATTGTGGTCTCCGTGCCCATGAGCCCAGCGTCGGTAAGGAAAAAGTCAGCATAGCTGTGTATACAACCAGGAAAGCTCTGCATGAAAATGCGGTGTCCCCTGGCTGGCTCAATATCCAGAATTAGATTTAAGAACTGGGCTATCTCGAAGCCAGCCCAGCTGTTATGCGCCATGACTACCTCCCCACCCTTCGTGGAAGAGCCGGCCGCTATGAAAGCGCTGCAGCCGTCTTTGTCAATTGGCTCCACAGTGGCGTACGTATCGGCCTTTACTAAAGGCCACCACGAACCCGTGAGTTCTACGTAGCCATTCCAAGCCAGAATTTCCTGCCAGCTTACATCGGCTCCGTTAGCCCTAGCGCCTTCAGCAATACCTTTGATTTCCTCGAGGAACTCCTGGTCCGTTGTGTGGGTGAATAGCTTCTCGGCTGCCTCGACAAAGAACTCCCAGTTCATCCCGGTGTCCCAGTAGGTGAGGTATTTAAGGCTCCGCAGTATTTCCTCGATCTCTGGAGCAAGCAGGTAACCGTGTTGGAATCCACGTTCCTTTGGCTCACCTTCGATATGAACATAGGCCCAACCATTCTCATCAAACCGGTAACCATTGCCATACTGGGCGATTTGACTCTTGTCCTGGGGCGCAAGAGTTACTGCACTGCATCCAACAAGTGCGAGGGTTAGAGTAAGTGAGAGAAACAGGACCGACGCTTTAATACATATATCCCTGATTTTCAAGCAAACCTCCTTTGTCTTCTCTAGGACAATATCCAGGTGTTTTTGAGTTTATCCTTAATCTACATGGGCTGATGGTAACCATGCCTGCTATTGGCTGATACTCAGCAATTCATTGTACCACACATTCTCGGTTGTACTGAACGAGGTCCGAAGTCAAATCTTACACGGGAAGTAAATACAAAACATCGTTTTGTGCAGGAAATAGTGTCTCTCTTTCCATCATCGGCGGCAATGAGATTACTTAAAGTGGATTGATTGCGAGGTTAAAGGGAGTTGAACAGATAGCAGGCTTTTCTAAGACCAATGTAGTTGTGACCCTTTAGGGTCAGCTGGGGCTGGGTTACGGGCTAGGCTAAAGCCTCGCAATGTTGATTTTGCGATAATATTTTGACGAAACAACAGAAATCTTGGCCGTCCGGTAATCTCTGCTATCTTCTACCCGGTTCACCCCACGCACTAGAACTAGAAGTTGTGGGCCACGGAGCACCTAACCATTCGGCGACTAATTTTTGCCTCGTCTGTGTTAGCCTGGCACTGACGTTGGCGCCAAGATTTTCCATGACTGTGTATCCGATAAGAGGATTCTGGCCAAACACAGCCAACAATTCATGACCCTTAATGCGAATCTCATCTCCGGATTCCACGCACTCGGCAGAGGCAGTATAGGTGTATGGTACTACCAGGGCAGACCACCCGAAAAGTTCTCCCGGCTCGGCTCGGTGAACTGCGATGTTCTTGTTCCATGGCTCACGAACCCAGATCAAGATATCAACCTTCCCACTATGGCAAAAATGTATGTCTCTCGCCTTAGATCCCTCCGCAAAAATACGATCACCTTCATGCATGGCATGCACATGACAAAGTTCAGTGAGTTTGGCCAAACTGTCATCAGTTAGCCCATTAAAGAACTCAAATCCCTTCAAGACCTCTACAGTAACCATCTCCCTCCTCCTTTATACTGGTATACTGGTTTCTCTTAGCAGTAGCCCATTTAATCAGAATATTAAAGGGCACCAGCCACCGCAATACTGCCTAGCGGTTTCAGTGCCCTTTATCATCCTCCCCGTCTCCCCAAACTGTCATCTATCAGTTTTCAGATGTTAGAATTTAATTCTAATCCTCTTTTGAGAATGTGTCAATGCCCCGAATTGCGTCATAATTATTGTTACCGAAAGTAGTATCGTTGCCTCATAAAAAATGTTACCCAAAAGGAGGGCGACATGACAAGAGGCAGCATACGAGAATACACAGAGGCAATACGAGGGCGGTATGTAATGGCATC
>JADHXB010000008.1 GCA_016783155.1 Dehalococcoidia bacterium | reverse complement strand
TTAAGCGAAATTTACTTTGTCTCAATTAGCCACTTATGATAACATATTGATTAATTCAAAGCCACGGGGTGTAGCGCAGCCTGGTAGCGCACCTGAATGGGGTTCAGGTGGTCGGAGGTTCAAATCCTCCCACCCCGACATCTACTTGTCCGAATCCACATCAACGCTGCACACCAGACAGTGCTTTTAAAAGCAGAGCCTGCCTTCAAAAGATGCACCGTAGGCTGTAAAATGGGCAACCGAACGAAATAGGAGACCAAGTTAGTTCACTACTGCAACTTGAATGTCGAGATAATTGTAGCGAAAGGATAGCTATCATACCCGTTCTTATCTCCTGCTGTGTCTAGCTTATAAACATGTGTATCCGCCTGCTTAAAGTAGGCTTCCCCACGGAAGGTTTCATGGTAGTTCGTCACATACTCATAGGAAAGGTACCAGCCCCAAAAGCCATCCATTGGTCTATCTTCAAATTTTGCCACCTCACCCCAGGCTGTTCCTAAAGAAATAAGCCAGTACTGGGCAGCCTCTCTAGCTGTCATGCCTTCTACGACATCTACCATGACTGAAGCTCTGCGGGTCGGAGAAATTATGAGGCATTTTGTCCCGTCTTCAGACACCTCAACCTCCCAATTAAGTGGATGACTGATGCTATACCCCGCCTTATCGTTGGTATATGTGATATAACCGGGCCTACCACAAGCAACGAGGGAACTAATCAACAGGGAAATAAGCCCTAGAAGTAGAAACCAATATTTTTTGTTATTCCTCACTTGAACCTCCTTATGGCGTGACTTCCTAAACAATCTGCTTGATTATACTGTGAAATAATCAAACTGTCACCTCCATATCTGAATGGCTCTACATGCCAGCTATCTCCTAATCTGGAAGCCAGCCATCGCATCATTAGGGGAATTCAGGAAAAGCCAAAAATCAATCGGGGCAGGTTTCTCCCTTAATTAAATAACGCCATAAACACTATCACATTGCCAGAACACAGGTATTATGGTATGCTTGCTTCTAGTAAAGCAGGAGGTAGCACAATGACAGCCGATCCGAACAAAGCAAAATATGAATCACGACCATGGTTGAAATTTTACCTAAAAGAGGTGCCGCCAGATGTTGAAATCCCGCAAAAGTCTGCGGTCGAAACCTTTGATGAAGCCACGGATAAATGGAAAGACAGAACTGCCGTAATATTTTACGGCAAGAAGATGAGCTACCGCGAGTTAAGAGATCACGTCGATAGATTTGCCACAGCCCTGCATGATTTAGGCGTCAAAAAAGGAGACCGGGTTGCCTTACTCCTCCTGAACTCACCTCAATTCATCATAGCTTATTTCGGAGCACTGAAAGCTGGAGCTACGCTAACCGCCATCAGCCCTGTTTATGTCAGTCCTGAGATCAAACACCAACTTGAAGACAGCGGAGCCAGAATCATCGTCTGCCAGGATATTCTCTACGACAATTTTGAACGGACAGGAGCCAATCTAGATAAGGTCATCTTAACTGGTATTTCTGAATACCTACCGGGCATGAAAAAGTTTCTGGGCAGCAGTGTGCTACGGGCTGTATATCAAAAGATGGCAGTACCACCTGCCGAACTCCTCGCCAGAGAGGGATTCTATCAATTCCAGGACCTGATAAAGAACTACCCACCAAATCCACCGGAGGTTGAATTCAACATTAAAGATGACCTGGTAACACTTCAATACACCGGAGGGACAACGGGGCTGCCCAAAGGGGCCATGATAACCCATTACAATCTCACTTCTGCCCGCTATCTAGGGGCAGAAGTCTGGGGAGACGTCGTTCAAGAGGGCAAAGAAACCGTATTGGCATACTTGCCGTTTTATCATATCTACGGTCAGGCTGTAGTCATGCTAGGGTCACTATCACAGGGCTATACCCTGGTTATATTTACCACTCCAGACCTTGACGACATCTTAAACGCTATTGAAAGTTACAAGGCAACCATTTTCTACAGCGTTCCATCCCTGTACGAATACCTTAGAGACTATCACCGCACCGACAGAGTCAATTGGAAGCGTATAAAGGTGCTCGTCTCCGGCGCCGACGCTCTTCTTGAGGATACCGCGACAGGTTGGGAAAAGCGGACAGGCGCAAAAATACACGAGGGCTGGGGGATGACCGAAACCACCTCAATAGGGATGATCAGCCCATACGGGAGACCAAAATACGGCTCTTTTGGTATACCAATGCCTAACACCGTAGGCGCCATACTTGACCCTGAAAGTAAAAAGTTTTTCCCCGTTGGTGAGATAGGCGAACTGGCAATAAAAGGGCCAGAAGTGATTAAAGGCTACTGGAACAATCCTGATGAAACAAAGAAAATGTTCGTAGAAATTGACGGTGAGACATGGGTTAGGACAGGCGATTTAGCAAGAATGGATGAAGAAGGCTACTTCTATTTCTATGACAGAAAAAGAGATATGATTAAGTATAAGGGGCTGGCTGTATTTGCCAGGGAGGTAGAGGAGGTCCTAGCCGCCCATCCACAAGTTAAAGAGGCAGGTGTCGTCGGAGTTCCAGACCCAGACGTTGGGGAAAAAGTTAAAGCGATTGTCGTTCTGGAAACGGAGGCAAGAGGTAAAGTCTCAGAAGAAGAAATTATGAAATATTGCGCTGAAAGTCTGGCTCACTACAAATGCCCCAAAATCGTTGAGTTCAGGGGGGAGGTGCCCAAGACGGATGTCGGCAAGGTATCCCGCCGTGAGCTGAGAGAGGAGGATCTGTAAAATGGCGTCGTTTCTCGAAGTTGAGAATTTAAGCAAACGCTTTGGCGGGCTGCTTGCTGTCAACGATGTAAGCTTTAAGATAGAAAGGGATGAAATCGTTGGTCTAATCGGCCCCAACGGCGCCGGAAAAACTACCCTTATCCGATGCCTACTCGGTATATTGAAGCCTGATTCAGGAAAAGTCAGATTTAATGGCGAAGACATAACCAAACGCCACCTCTGGGAGATCGTGCAAAAGGGGATGGTAGGAACTTTTCAGGTAGTCAAGCCCTTCCGCCATTTGCCCATTATCGCCAATGTTTTGGTAGGTTGTCTCTGCCCACGGATAACCAAGCGTGGCGAATGGGTCAAAAGAGCCGAAGTAAGAGCACGAGACGCCTTAGAGTTCGTCGGTATCGCCGACCTGGCTCTCGAACCGGCCTCCATTCTGTCGCACGGTGATTTAAAAAGGCTGGAAGTTGCCAGGGCGATTGCCACCGAACCGGAGCTACTTATCCTCGATGAGCCGTTCGGCGGATTGAATCCCGCAGAAACAGAGCTTGTGGCCAAATCGATGAGAAGATTGCACAAGGGCGGAAGATTTGGCAGACTCCACAGTGAAGGGCCAGCTATGCTTATCATAGAACACAAGCTTAGTGAACTGATGAAGATAGTGGACAGGGTGATTGTACTTAACTTTGGCGAAGTCCTCACCCAAGGCACACCTGAAGAAATATCCAAGAATAAGCAGGTGATTGAAGCCTATACAGGCAAGGAGGTGCTCGTTGCTTGAAGTAAAAAACGTGACCGTCTCTTATGACACAGCTATGGTATTGGACGAAGCCAGCCTTATGGTTGAAAAAGGCGAACTGGTTGGGCTTGTAGGCCCCAACGGCGCCGGAAAGAGCACCCTGCTCCGGTCTATAGCAGGATTGATAAACTGGGAGAAGGAGATATCAAAGGGGACAAGGCAGGCAGACATAACCTTTAAAGGTAGTATAGAGTTCGAAGGCGAGAGCATTGAAAAGCTCCCCGCCTCTGAAATAGCCAAAAGAGGCTTGCTCCTTTGCCCCGAGAGAGGAAGACCGTTTGTTGAAATGACGGTCAAGGATAACCTGCTGGCCGGCGCTTATCTGGTTAAGGATAAGAAGGTAGTCAACGATAGTCTCAACAAGGTCTACGAATTGTTTCCAACGCTGAAGGACAGACAAAACCAAATATCGGGGACATTATCCGGCGGGGAACGCCAAATGCTGGCTATCGGCAGGGCGCTAATGCGTAAGCCCAAGTTTATGCTAGTTGATGAACCCTCAAGCGGACTGGCACCAAGGCTCAAAGAAGACCTGTTTAAACGTATAGAAGAAATTTATCACGAGCTGGGGGTTACCATACTCCTGGCTGAGCAAGACATTAGCTTCGCTTTCGACCTGTCAAGAAGAAGCTACGTTATGTCCCGGGGACACATAATCGCCCAGGGAACAGCTAAAGAATTACTAAAAGACGAGACTATCAGAAAGACATATCTAGGTCTTTAGAACCTAACTTCGTTTAGTACAGAGAAGCGCCACAGGCTCTACAGGTACGGCGCCACCACACATTAGATAACTTGCAACGCGGGCACGCGCGCTCGATTTTATCTCTTATCCAGACCGCAATCCCCTCAGGCATAAAGAGGAGAATAACTATCACTATGGCTGCGAAAATTAGAATCCGTAACTCAGGGATAACCCGCAAGAATTCCATCAGAGGATACAGAAAGTAAACCCCAACCACTGCGCCATAAATGCTGACAATGCCGCCGAAAACCGTCCATATTATTGCCTGGAAGGACAGCATCAAATCCAGAGTTGATGGACCGGCGATCCTCATAAAATGAGCAAATAGACCACCGGCAATCCCGGCAAAGAAGCCACCTACGGCAAAAGCCAGCAGCTTATATCGTATTGTGTTGATTCCACTGGCACGAGCCGCAATCTCATCCTCGCGGATAGCATGAAGAATAATCCCAGTCCTGACAAGAGCACTTCTGGCATCGGTAAGCTTCCACATTATGAACACAGAAATAGTCATAACCACTGCAGATATGTAATAGTCGGTTATCCTGGATTCAGAAAGGCGAGTAAGTCCAGTTATTCCATGCTCGCCGCCAGTGACATCAGGAAAAGCCTTGACGACCCCAAGTAAGATGAGAGGAAAGGCTAAAGTCACCAGCGACAAATAAGGACCTCTCAACCTTAATGCCGGCAGGCACATGAGCACCCCAGCTCCCACGGCAACAATAGCCCCAATAGGTATAGTCGCCCAGGGCTGCAAGCCAATGTATTTATTCAGCATTGCCGCGGTATAGGCCGCAACCCCAAAGAACAGAGCATGACCAAAGTTGACCTGGCCGGTATAGCCTGACAAAAAGTCCCAGCTGACCGCGAAAATAACGAAGATATTGGCAAAGATTAGAATGCGAAGGGTATAAGGTTCTTGTGTTATTAGGGGTAAAAGAAACAAAAGCAAAAAGAAAATAAGTGCGATAAGCCTACCTGGAATCGCCAGCACATCACCCTGAAAATCCTTAACCAGCCGCCTTAACAATTATAACCTTTCCTCTTCAAAAATCACGCCGAACAGACCTTCAGGCCTGACCACGAGTATTATCACCATAGCCAGCAGGGCAAATGCCAATTTTAAGAATGCGCCCGCCGGAACCAAGAAAACAACCAGTGTCTCCACCAATGCTATAATAAAAGCGCCAATTACACTCCCTTTAATACTGCCCAATCCGCCCAATACAACAATGGCCATAACCATTACCAGCGGGGACAGCCACATATAGGGATAAACGACCCACAAAGGTGCCACTACAACGCCGGAAATTGCTGCTAAAGCAGCAGCTATACCCATAGTTATCAAGAGTATCCTGGAAACGTTTATCCCCATCAGGTTGGCAATTTCTGCATCCTGGGCGGTAGCTCTTATAGCAATTCCTAATTTTGTCCTTAACAAAATCGCCCAAACACAGATAAGCACGACTAAAACTATGCCGAGCGACAGTAGCTGTTGATAGGTGACTCTGACGCCAAATATTTCCCAAAATCCAGAGATAAGAGTCGGTGCCGCCCGAAAGTGGGCACCAAAGGCTAAAAGCATGAGCTCCTGGAAAACCATGGCTAGGGCGATAGTTATCAGTAAGACCGTTACCTGATGCTCACGTATCCTGTCGATGAACACCTTATAGCTTGCAACTGCTATCAGAGTTGTAACGACTATAGACAAGATAATAGATGAGATGGGGTCCAACCCGAGCTGCAAGCTGCAAAAGAACATTCCATAGGCTGCCAGCATAAAAAATGCCGTATGTGCCAGGTTTATCATGCGAGCTACGCCGAAGATGAGAGAAAAGCCGACAGCCAGGAGAGCGTATACCCCTCCCGTTACCAGCACCTGAATTACAAATGCCTGAAACATAACTCTTACAAAGTTATTATTTTAAACGTCTCACGCTTTTATTTTATGGTGTCCCCCGGTTACCAAATTAACCGCGGGGGCACCATATAGGCTTACACTCGGCTACTTTGTGAATGTTAAGGTTGTGGCTATCTCTGAAAACTCCGCTTCATCGTAAGGAACAAGCAAAGCCACAGTAGTTATGGCAACCACAATCCACTTGTCGCCTTTCTTCACCCCAAGTGCATAGGTCTCACCATTATGACCCGTCGTGGTTTTCAAGTTAACTTTAGCCGCGGTGGCTTTGGTAGCGCCATCTGCCAAAGTTATCTCTTTCTCAGTGCCAACCTTGATATCTGAATTACCAGATGCTCCCATCCCAGCTTTTACTGCATCGGCAAAGGTGGCAGCTTCTACGACCATAACTCTTATAGTCGGAACTCGAGCCGGGTCCGCAGCATAGAACACGGATGGATCTTTTTCTTCGTCTTTGTTCTCTTTCCAATTCTTCGGATATTTCATCGAGAAGCCCAAGTCGGCATTGGTATACTCAGCGGCTTCAAACGACAGCCCGCCTGGTGGTGGTGCTTCAGGTGGTGCTTCTACTTCAGGTGGCGCGCTCTTGAACTTCTCAACGGCCTCCGGCGCTATCTTCAATAGAACAGTGCCCGGGTACTCGAATCTCCAGTCGCCAAAGTCGTCAACTGCACCATACTCTTTCTTAGGCCAGACGCCCTTCAGCTCTCCATCCTGCCACTGAGTGCCAACACCGGTCTGATAACCAGGGCCATACATTATGTCATGAGGGCACATCGGCGGGCATGCCGGTGAATCCAGCGGGTAATATTTATTCATCCCAGCGGTACCTGAGAATAACGACTCTTCAATGACCGGAACAAGAGCGTCCGAATCCAGTGTTCCCGCCTTTTCGATATTCGCTTTCATGGAGAGAAGAGCGTCATAGGTAGCCGCAGTATACGTTGGGAACTCACCCGTCCGCCTCTCGAACTCATCAAAGAAAGCGACGGTCTTATCGGTCATGGCCACTCCCTTGGCATAGGTATTCAGGACAAATTCATAGTTACCCTTGCCGCCGGTGGCCTCCCAGAAACCTTCCTTTTGAGCCTCAACATTGATGCCCACTGAGACAACTGGTATCTCAAGCTCACCACGCTGCTTGGCATAGGTGATACCAACCGGACCAGAGAACGTGGTAAAGATGATATGAGGCTCTTTCGCAGCTATGGCTGTCAGTTCGGCAGTTACATCGGTAGCCGTGTCCGATGGCCTCCACACACCGACAACCTCCATACCCATCTTCGGTAGATTTGCCTGGGCAAGCGCTACCATCGCCTCAGCCCATTCCAGCTTTTCAGCAATTATAGCAACTCTCGGTTTCGTTATGCCGAAATCCTGCTTCAAGATTTCAGCGACCATCGCCAGCATCTTGAAGTCAGTCGTAACCAAAAAGAACTCGTTGTATGGAGTGACCTTGAAAAAGTACTTGTAGCGGTCATAATCTTCGGCTACTCGCGCCTGGAGCGCAGCGGTGGCAGCACCGACATTCAGAAAAATTTTCCCGTAGTCCATGGCCACATCTGACATGGGATATACGGCTTCTGTCCTGAAGCCACCTATCAAGAAGTCCACCTTGTCTACAGTTATCGCTCGTTCTACCGCAGATGCAGCCCCAGCTACATCACGGATTTCGTCGCTGTCCACCTTGACTAATTGAATCGTGTAGTTCTGGTCGCCTATTTTTACGCCGCCAGCATCGTTGATCTCCTCAGCCGCCATTGTAGCTCCCGCCCAGTGGTGTTCGCCTTGAATAAACTGCATCGGGCCCACAACACCCACCTTGATAACGTTCTCCTCTTTAGGAGCAGCACAGGCAGGAAGAAATAACGCTACCAACAAAAGACAAGTAAAAAACAAGAACAAAATTTTTTTCATTTCAGCCATTAACCTCCTTTATAGTCTTGGTTGTATTTCTGCTGGCAAGCGCTATTCGACCACACATTGCCGCCAGCACACAAAGTTCTATTCACTCGATACTACCACCTCCTTCCACCAAGTTTTATCTGCGCACATACCGCGCTGACTCATAACAAAGTCGAGAGTAATCAAACGATATCTCAAAGGGATATAGAAGATTATACCATAATATGTCAATAGACCGAGAATTAGCGTATTTATTTACCTGTCACTCTGAGCGAAGCGAAGAGTCTGTGAGATTCTTCGCCCGTAGAGCTCAGAATGACAAAAAGAATTGCTAAGTGCCCTCTGAGGATTAAATCTCAAGCTCAACAGCTACCCTTTCTCAATGCAGCTTAACTTGACTCGACCCACTTATAGCCTACTGCTGGGATGGTGATGGATTACTGTATCCTTCCAGTAATACCTTGGGCACCAGCCCTATCAACTCCTCTACCGTCCATAAGCCTTCTTCTTTATTGATGTCCTTCTTCTTTACCGGCTCTGAGTAAATGGCGACATTACCTCCGGTGACATCAAACACCTGTCCATTTATATCAGCCGCCTCGTCAGTGCAGAGATAAACTATGAAGGGAGTTACTGTCTCCGGGTTAGGTGGATTGGTCAACTCTTCGTATCTCTCCTTGGTCACAAGCCCTGCTTCATATCTTTTCTTAAAACCGGCTACTATCTCCTCGCTCACAGTAAACCGCGTTGCCGCGGTTGGGGCATAGGCATTGCAGGTTACACCATACCTGCCCATCTCCCTGGCTACAGCTCTGGTCAAACCTACGATCCCTGCCTTAGCTGCCCCATAATTGCAGTGTCCAACAGTACCTAACCACGCAGTAGAGGTAGTATTCATTATTCGTCCCCACTTTTGTTCTCTCATTACACCACAGGCAAATCGAGTGCAGTTAAAGGTTCCTTTAAGGAAGGAGTCCACACATGTATCCCATTCCTCTTCCGTCATATTCCAAACCATGTGTGGCCGGTCAGCACCGGCATTATTCACCAGGATGTCTAGTCTGCCAAACTTGTCTACTGCTGCCTGTACCAGCTTGCCAGCCACCTCAAAATCAGAGACACTGCCAAAGAAGGGCATAGCCTGACCACCCATATCTGTAATCTGCCTGGCTGTGTCCCCGGCATCACCACCTGAGGTGCCCGGCCGACGGTTGTTAGTCACTACCTTAGCACCTTCTCTAGCCAAGGCCATGGCTATGGCTCTTCCAATTCCTTGCCCCGAGCCAGTTACTATAGCTACTCTATCCTTTAACCTGTTACTCATCTTTTGACCTCTCTTTCCTATTTTATCTCAGTTTACAGGCCAACCGAGATTCTAAAAAATCTTTTTCTACTCGGCAAGATAACAGTTGCCTTACTATGATTTCGTTAAATTCGCATCATAGACCTACGATGGCAACACTGACAACATTCATAGCTGGGAAACCACCCATGTTATGTGTTAACCCAATCTTAGGATTCTTCAACTGTCGCTCTGGCTGTTGAGCCTTGCCCTGCAGCTGTTTATACATCTCAAACATCATCCTCAGCCCAGAAGCACCGATAGGATGCCCGAAACACTTCAATCCGCCATCGGGCTGAATAGGCTGCTCACCATCCAGGTTAAAGCGGCCAGACTCGATATCATCCTTAACCCGTCCTCGGGAGCTAAACTGCAAATCTTCCATAGTTACAGCCTCGGTGATGGAAAAACAATCGTGTACTTCAGCCATGCTTATCTCTTTACGTGGGTTCTTTATTCCCGCCTCATTGTAAGCCAGGACTCCAGCACGATACCCAGTCTCAACATGAGCACCATCCCATTGCGTGTACATCAACTCCTCGCCCGAACTTAGAGCAACCTGTAAAGATTTGATGTAAACTGGGTCAGGTCTAAAATTCCTAGCCATGTCAGCTCTAGTAACAATAGCCGCCGCCGAACCGTCACTAACCCCACAGCAGTCAAAAAGCCCAAGCGGCCAGGCAATGATAGGAGCATTCATTACTTGCTCCTCGGTGACTTCGCGGCGCAGGTGTGCCTTCGGGTTCAAAAAACCGTTATGATGGCTTTTAACTGATACCTTGGCCAGCATCCTCTTGCCCTCATCCGGGCTTAACCCATGGACAGCAAAGTATCTGGTAGCCATCATGGCAAAAGTGCCCGGGGCAGTCACCTTGGGCATGATGAGTGCATTTCTTGCTCCCATCAGATTGCGAAACCCAGGAAGACCACCATACCCGGTATCCTTAAGCTTTTCTACACCTAAAGCCAAAGCAATGTCATAGGCTCCCGAAGCCACAGCATAACAAGCTCCCCTCAAGGCTTCTGTGCCAGTAGCACAGAAATTTTCTACCCTGGTTACCGGGATAAAAGGCAACTTCAGTGCCAGTGCCAAAGATGTAGCTCCCTTTCCTACACTCTGCTCTTCAAAATGTATACCTAACCAGGCAGCCTGAATATCCTTCTTTTCTATGCCGGCATCCTCAATGCATTCCTGGAATGCATCAACCATCAGGTCTTCACCACCTTTATCCCACAATTCTCCAAACTTCGTGCAGCCCATGCCTATGATAGCCACCTTGTTTTTTATACCTTCTGCCATTTCTGTCTCTTCCGTATTTATTCGTTATTCTAGGCACGTATCGGTGTTGCCTTCCAAGAGTAACCATGGACCCCACAGGCCTCATCAATATATCTCCTGCGGAAGGTCATCTCCACTGGCATGCCCACCTTAATCGAGTCAAGGTCACAATCGGTGAGGTCGAACCAAAATCTACCGCCACCTTCAAAATCTACAAAGCCATAGATTGCCGGCGGGTCAATACTAGCAGCAAGGTTATCACCGGTATAGGTAAATAGGACACCTTTCTTATCTGAGAAGCGATAACTTTCCATCTCATCAACAGCCCCACAATCTGGATTCACACATATTCTCTGGACAGGGTACTGAGGAGTGCCGCAGCGCTTACATCTCGAACCGCAAAGAGACAAAATCGATTGGCGTTCCCTGAATAGGGTGGACATCGGACTACGAATGCTTTCCTCGCCACGCATACCTAAGTCCATTGGTGCTAGATTGCGGAAAGCAAGATATTTCTCATAGCTAGAGAGTTCTTTTTTCGACGCTAGATTTTTCTTGACTCCTCGCCTATCTGCCAACTTATTTATCTTCTCAGTCACTTGAAAAAATAGAGCATCGCTGCCATTTCCGAAGCTGGCAACCAGAATCTTGTCTCCCGGCTTGGCACCTTCAATTGCTGCTGCCAGCATCATCAAAGGCGAAGCCGAACCGGTATCCCCTATTTTATCAAGCAGGATATCTTGAATCTGACCTGGTTCGGCACCCAGCCTCCTCGCTATTGCACCATGCTCCCTGACATAAATACCTGGATACGCTATTTTAGCAAAGTCCTTAATGTTCAAATTGTATTTCTTCAACAGCCCTGAAATTACCTCAGGAATCATTCTCGCATAGCCCTCATCACGAATAAACCTGTCTTCCCAGGCATGCTCGAATTTCTCTCCCGCTGCTCTCCAGCGGTCAGGAAAATCATATGTAACAGAATAAGAACCTTCTAATGTAACGATCACATCATCACTTCCCACGAGAAGAGCTGCCGCACCATCACCATACAAAGGTTCCTGGGAACTACCTGGCTTGCTTAACCGACAGTCGGAAGCACAGACTAAGACATTGCTGGATGTTCCTCCCTTTACAGCGTCAAAAGCAGAGAGTAATGCACTAGTCCCCGCTTTTGAAGAGCCACTAAAGTCCGCTGTTCGCATGCCAGACTGTAGGTCAAGGGCTGTAGCTACAATGGCGGAATTTTGTCGCAGCATGTACGGCTGACTAGTAGTTGCAAGATATAAGCCATCCACTTTTTCCCGATTCATACCGCTCAAGCAGTCAATGCCAGCAGCTACTGCCATGCTGATTGTATCTTCATCATAATTTGCAACTGCATTCTCCCCAGGTGCAGGAAAGGTACCCAAAAAACCAACAGCCGAGAAGATAGTATTGTGGTTCATTCGATACCGCGGGATATAAGCTCCGTATGATTCGATGCCTACCACTAATTAAACCTCGTGAAATCAGCGTTTTCTGTCCCCATAGAAATCTACCACAGGCCCCGTATCCTGTCAAACTCCAGCCGACAAGATATAGGCTTGACGTCTAAAAGCCACAAGTGTATTATCAATCTCCAAAGCAATCAAGCAGCAAACAGCTTCATTCTCAGCCAAAATGCGGGGGCTATGGAAAGTGGAACTATGAACATTGGCAGTCTCATCGAAGATAACATTAAAAGGTTCGGAGAGTACGAAAATGTCTACTTCGAAGGTAAATGGTACACTAATGTCGAGACAAATCGCAACGCCAATCGTTTGGGTAATGCACTCAAGGCACTCGGCATCGGCAAAGGGGATCGAGTAGCAGTGCAGATGCCCAATAGTCCGCCGGTATTCTCTGCTTTTCCTGCTATATATAAAATAGGTGGCATCGTGGTGCCTCTGAATCCATTGCTGCGCCCTGACCAAGCCACCTACATATACCGTGACTGCGGAGCGAAAGCTATCCTGACCAGTTCCGATTACCTGGGCTGGATCAAGGATGCACAGAGCCAGGCTCCAACTTTAAAACACATCATATTAACCGACCGAGATGACGTTCCTGGCACCATCTCATATCGTGAGCTTATGTCAGCTAATTCTGATGAACTTGAAATAGAAGAGACCGACAATGATGACGTTGCCGCCCTATTGTATACCGCAGGTACCACCGGAAAACCCAAGGGGGTAATGCACACCCACTATTCACTCTACATCAATGCCTTTTCATTCTATGAATATATCCTTATCCACCGCCCAGTGACCCTACGCCAAACAAGTCAGTCCATAGACCCTAAAACACTTAAACCCATAAAATCAGATCAATGCGTTACCGGTGTTAACCGAACCACGGTTAGCCTGGGAGTACTGCCCCTGTCTCACTCCTATGGCATCGCGTTCAACAACACAGGTTATTTTGTTGGTGTAAAGACAATTGTACTCAAGTGGTGGAATGTTGAGGAGGCACTAAAGAGCATCCAGACATTCCGAGTTACCCACATGGCAGCAGTGCCCACCATGTATATACAAATGCTGGACTGCCCCGACCTTGATAAGTACGATTTGAGCTCACTTGAAGACTGCAATTCTGGGGGAGCAGCACTTCCCGTGGAAGTAGCACTGATGTGGAAACAAAAGACAGGGGTCGACATAAGAGAAGGCTGGGGGCTAAGCGAGTCAGAAGCCATTACCACGGGACAGCCGGCTGACCTCCCACCTAAGTACGGTTCGGTTGGCAAGTGCATATTAAAATGTAATACCATTAAAGTCTTCGACAACAACGGACGCGAGCTCTCGACAGGACAGCAAGGTGAAATGGTAGTCAAAGGCCCTACAACAATGAAAGGCTATTGGAACCTGCCCGAGGATACAGCCCAAACCATAAAGGATGGCTGGCTTTACACAGGCGATATAGGCTACATAGATGAAGAGGGCTACATTTACATCACCGACCGCAAGAAAGATATAATCATCAGAGGAGGAGAGAACGTATCACCAAGAGAAGTGGAAGAGAGCCTTTGCCAACACCCCAAGGTTGTCGAGGCAGGAGTCATCGGCATACCTGATAAGATTTACGGAGAAGAGATAAAGGCTTTCGTGGTTCTTAAACCAGGAGAGCAAGCCAGCGAAGAAGAAATAATCGCCTTTTGCAAGGAACGCCTGCCCACCTTTAAGATGCCGAAAAAAGTGCACTTTATGGATTCATTACCCAAGAACCTTTTGGGCAAGATTATAAGAGCAGAATTGCGAAATCTTAATTAAGAACTAATTAGAGGCTAAACATCTACCACAGCTTTGAGTCAAAGAAAAGGCTTGCACTTAAGCCACGACCTAAAAGCATTTATCATCAGTGATGACGTAGAAGTGTGTATCCGAAAGTGCCCAATAATAAATACGACCCCGATGGGATTCGAACCCACGATCTCCACCGTGACAGGGTGGCATGTTAGACCGCTACACCACGGGGCCACGCGAATGAAGTCTATCAACATGAGGTTCACCATGTCAAGCCAATTACTTCACATATTTGAACAAGCCGACAATCAGATACCAGTTTTAAAGGTTGGATTTGATTTTTCCCCAAGGTCAATATAAACTACGTTTCCAGTAATAAAATCTTCGGAAAGGGCAAAATTCATGCATTCCAAACTTTTATTCCTAGTTTTAACAGTTACCATTCCGCTGATACTTCTAACGTCCCCTATTCCCGTTCATGCCGCTAGCATCACTGTAGCTCCTGCCTCGGGAACCGTTGGCACACCTATACAGATAAGTGGTGACGGCTTCGCTGGCCGTTTCGCTAAAATCCACTGGGATGACCAAATTATACCTGGCAAGATACCTATATCTGAAACAGGTGAGCTAACGTGCAATTTAAAAGTCCCACCTGCTTGCGGAGGCAACCATGTCATTAAAATTACAGATGACAGCAATTGGACTGCCAGCACAGCATCAGCTACATTCACCGTGCTTCCAGGGATAGCAATCTTTCCACGTATTGGCGGAACATATACAAGAGTTACGGTAATCGGGAACGGCTTCGCTGCTTCCGAAAAGGATATTAGAATAACCTGGAACGGTACCGTATTATCCACTTCTGCCACTGCCAATAATTTTGGTACATGGAGCATCAATTTTGATGTCCCTGAGACAAAGAAGGGTGAACATTCCATAGGTGCTTTCAGCAGTTCGACCCATGCGTCTGAAATCGGTGAACACAGATTTATCGTAGCTCCGTTTGCAAAAGTAGAGCCCACCTCAGGGCCAGCAGGCACAGAAATTAGTATCGATGGATTTGGCTTTCGAACCGGTGAAGACGGCATTACCATAACCTGGGACGGTGAAATAATCCTGTGCAATATAGTAGGGGAAACAGATGGTAGCTGGAGTGCTAGATTAAATATACCACCTTGCACTAAAGGCTACCATACAATAGGTGTCTACGGCAGTAGTTTCACACCCAAAGGAATCGTTCCCGACATTGATTTCAACGTAGTTCCACATATTGAGCTGCAGCCGGCCTCAGCAAACAAGGGAGCCAAAGTAACTGTTAACGGAGCAGGCTTCGCTAATGGCGAAACAATAACCTTAAGCTTTGAGGAAATGACTCTCGATGCAAAAGCTATTACCGACGATGCAGGCAGCTTCAGTGCCGCTTTTGAGGTTCCTCAAAGCAGAGTTAAAGACAACAAAGTAAAAGCTACGGGAAGCGCTGGTAATTCGGCTGAGGCTATATTTGTCGCAGAGAAAATCGCACCACCCGCACCAACACTATTGTCCCCCCCGCAGGGAGCTAAATTGAAAATCTTTGATTCTTTTGGCGATGTGTTTCTTGGACCCGCTAAACGCCTAATAGGAATTATCACCTACGGAGATTCCAGAAAACAGGATTTTGGCCCACCTATAGAAACTTTTGATTGGTCAGATGTTAATGCCGAAGGCAAAGTAAGCTATACCCTACAGATTGTCCGAGGTGATGACTTTTCATCACAGGTCTTATTGAAGGAAAATTTAGTCGACTCAGAATATGCCTTGGCCAGAAATGACATCTCGACCAAAGACATATACAACTGGAGAGTGAAGGCTGTGGATGACATCGGCAATGAAAGCCCATGGTCAGAGATTCAGGAATTTGACTTAATTAATATGTCGAATCAAGACCTCATTCTGTCACTAACTATTCCGATACTTTTCATTTTCGCAATAGTGGCAGTAGCAATACTAACATGGCGAAAGCATAGGGCAAAAATGTAATAAATAACATGTCCAACCAAGCCTTGCTTGTTTCCCAGTGTCATTGTATGATATATTGAATAGAGGTTTTAGCTAACCGCTAGGGGTGCTTGGGAGAAACAAGCCAAGCTGAGACTCCACTATCGCGGAGAACCGTCAGAACCTGACCTTGGTAATGCAAGCGTAGGGAAGCGGTAAATCGAACCAAGGGTTTAGTAGTGGTTACTAAAGCTCTTGGTTTTTTTCTTTAAGGAAATTAAAATGACTCAGCTAGAGTTGGCAAAGCAGGGTGTCATATCATCCCAAATAAAGCAAGTAGCTCAGCAGGAAGACGTGAGCCAAGATGTTGTACAGCAATATACAGCTGAAGGCAAAATCGTAATCCCGTCCAATGTGAACCACGCCAATTTGGTTCCCTGTGGCATTGGCAATGGGCTAACTGTCAAAGTCAACGCTAATATCGGCACCTCATCAGATTACGGCAATCTTGACAGTGAATTGGAGAAATTGCGTATTTCCACCCACTTTGGCGCTGATACAGTTATGGATTTAAGCACTGGTGGTGATATCTCAGCCATCCGTCAAGCTATCATCACTGCTAGCACTTTACCTGTAGGTACTGTGCCTATATATCAGACAGGAATTGAAGCTATTGAACGGCATGGTGCAATAGTAAACTTGACTATTGATGAGCTCTTCGCTGTTATTGAGCAGCAAGCTAAAGAAGGCGTAGATTTTATGACTGTTCATTGCGGCGTTACTCAAGCAGCTATCGCACGGCTAAAACACCAGCGTAGACTAACCGATGTCGTTTCCCGAGGAGGCGCATTCCTTATCGGCTGGATGTTACACAACGAACGTGAGAACCCGCTGTATGAATATTTTGACCGCTTACTGGATATAGCCCGCAAATTTGACGTAACTTTAAGTTTGGGCGACGGCATGCGTCCAGGAAGCATAGCTGATGCGACTGACCGGGCTCAAGTTGAAGAGCTGATTACCCTCGGCGAGTTAGTGGAACGAGCTAGAGAAGCCGGCGTACAAACAATGGTAGAGGGACCGGGGCATCTACCACTAGATCAAATTGCTACCAACGTCCAATTAGAAAAAAGCCTGTGCCACGGAGCTCCCTTCTATGTCCTTGGCCCCCTGGTAACCGACATCGCCGCCGGATATGACCATATAACTGCCGCTATTGGCGGCGCTATTGCTGCCGCTTCAGGAGCTGACTTTCTATGTTATGTTACACCTGCAGAACACCTTTCGCTACCAGACGTTGAGGACGTAAAAATAGGTGTGATAGCTTCACGTATTGCCGCCCATGCTGCTGACATCGTTAGAGGCAAAAAAAGAGCAAACGAGTGGGACAGGAAAATGTCTATGGCTAGAAAGAACCTTGATTGGGAATCACAGGCTGAGTTGTCTTTAGACCCAGAAAGGGTTCGGCTAGTTCACAATAAATATACCACTACCGGGCCAACCTGTAGTATGTGCGGCAAGTATTGTGCCATGGCACTGGTAGAGAAATACTTGGGAATTTCGGCAATCAAATGCTGACTTCATGAGTATGGCTCAAGATGAAGACGGAAATAATCTCTATTGGCACCGAACTACTTTTAGGGGAGATAACTAACACAAACTCCGCTTATCTTGCCAGCCAACTACCTTTGCTCGGCCTCGATCTTAATTTCATATCCACAGTCGGTGACAACCAGTACAGGCTAATCGAGACCCTGAAGCAAGCCTGGCAAAGGTCTGACATCATTATCACCACTGGAGGCTTAGGGCCTACTCAAGACGATATCACTCGAGAAGCTGTGGCGGAACTCCTCGGCGAGGAGCCTATGATTGATAGCACTCTAGTCCAGAAATTTGAAGAGCTATTCAAATATTACAAAATAGAAATGCCTCCAAGCAATATAAAGCAAGCGACTGTAATTCCCTCAGCAAAAATTATCCAGAATCCTCAAGGTACCGCGCCAGGTTGGTGGATAGAACGTGATAATCGAGTACTCATAACTATGCCTGGCCCACCACGCGAAATGCAATTAATGTGGACAAAAGAAATTCTGCCCAGATTACAACAAAAAGTGGCTAGCTCTGTGATTGTTTCCAAAACACTTAAGATTTTTGGTCTAACCGAAGCGGAGGTGGACGAACGAGCAAGCCCTTTTCTTTCCGCTACAAATCCTACCCTTGCCACATACGCTAAAACTGATGGCATTTACCTGCGCATCACAGCCAAGACAGACTCTGAAGATAAAGCGAAAGAGCTTATTGCCAAACGTGAAGCTGACATCAGGGCAATTTTTAATGATTACATCTGGGGAATGGATTCTGATAGTCTCGAGAGCATTGTTGGAACCTTGCTCACAGCAAAAGGACTGAGTCTGGCCACAATGGAGTCTTACACAGGTGGTCTTTTAGCCAGTGTAATCACCAATGTTCCGGGAAGCTCGAAATATTTTAGGGGAGGCCTAGTTGCCTACACTGATGAGGCTAGGACAGCTTTTGGCTTTGACCCGCAGCTTATATCTCGATATGGAACCGTTAGCACCGAAGTAGTTGAAGCTATGGCAACAATAAGTAGAGAAAAGCTGGGAACATCTATCGGTGTTGGTCTCACTGGAGTTATGGGACCTACAGAAACTGAGGGTAAACCAGTTGGCACCATCTTTGTTGGACTCAACGATGGGCAGCGCAGGCAGAGTTTTGCTAAAAACTATCCTGGCAACAGATTACAAGTAAAGCAAAGAGCAGTCACATCGGCACTTTTCGAGCTAAGAAGAATCTTGCTTTAGGGGGAACCATGCACTTGATTATTGATGGCTACGGGGACAATCCAAAACTAATGCAGGATGAGCAATTTCTCTATCAACTGCTAGACTCCTATCCTGCACAGATCGGAATGACCAAGATTTCTTCTCCCCTTGTTTTTAGATACGTCGGCTCTAGACCTGAAGACTGGGGAATCTCTGGATTCGTCTTTATCGCTGAGAGCCACATAAGCATTCATACTTTCGTCGAACGCCGTTACGTCAATATTGACGTTTTCTCCTGCAAGGATTTCAATGCTGAGCAGGTCATTAAGGACTTAAAAGACAAATTTCAATTAACTAGATTTTCAAGTCGCCTGATCAATCGGGATTTGAAGATGGCAGACCTTACCGAAGCCACTGACATACCCCAGTTCCACTCAGTTTGAGACATGCAAAACATAGAAGACCTATTTTCTCCACCACAAAACTTTGCTGGCCTGATGTCTCCTTACGCCGACTTACCAACCGCTAAAGTGGCGATTCTGCCAGTGCCTTACGACGGTACTACCGAGTGGCACAGTGGTACCCGCGAAGGACCACAAGCTATCATTGATGCTTCACAATATTTAGAATTATATGACATTGAGCTCAATAGAGAGATATATAAGGTTGGAATTCATACTTTACCAAAAGTCCAACCTTTATTGAACAGCCCGGAGGAGATGATTGATAGAGTTTACCGTGTAGCCGGAGAACTAACTAGACAAGCGAAATTCGTGGTTATGTTTGGCGGGGAACATTCTCTTAGTCTAGGGATGGTTCAAGCTCTAAAAGAAAAGATTCAGGATCTTAGCGTGTTACAACTAGATGCACATGCCGACCTACGCGATGAACATTTAGGCACTAAATACAGTCATGCCTGTGTAATGCGCCGCATTCTTGAGCTTTGCCCTATTGTACAAGTTGGAATACGCAGCCTAAGCTGGGAGGAACAGAGGTTTCTGGTCCAAAACAAAATGCACCCCTTCTTTGCCACGCCGAGTTCAGATTTAGCCTCACCGGAGGACATAACAGCCTTACTGAGTGACAACGTTTATGTAACTATTGATCTGGACGTCTTTGATCCTTCGATTGTGCCAGCAGTAGGCACTCCCGAACCAGGTGGCATGCAATGGCATGAAGTTCTGAATTTACTAAGAACAGTAACTTTGCATAAACGCGTTATTGGTTTCGACTTGGTAGAACTCTGTCCTAAGGAGGGCCCTGCTTCTTGCGCTTTCCTGGCAGCCAAACTAGCCTACAAGCTTATCGGCTATGCCATAACGTAAGAAGCGAATACTCAGTAATCTCAATATCAGCAATATTTGACATGGGCCGCCCTCTGTTCTATTATTAGTCCGACTTAGAGCAAAGGGATGGCCTCAAAAAACACGCCTGATTCGGCTCCGTCTAATTATAGACTAGGACAGATTGCAACTCAGTTTCTCCTAACGTTGTCCTCAGATAAAAGGCTAAAGGCCCAGCAAGAAGTATACAAATTTGTACGTTGGTATGGAGAAAAACGCACGCTAGCCGGGCTCACCATCCCCGAAGTCGCCAATTATGCTGAACAGATCACTTCATCAACCACTGAAGTAGTTGAAAAACTAGGGATAATCAAAACCTTCCTCGCCTATGCCCACAAGCAGGGCTTGACAAGGACAAACTTGGCTGTCCACCTCAAGAGCAAGAAGACTCCTCCAAAATCAGCCTCAATTTCAAAGCGACGCTTCCAAAGAAAGGTATTACTGACCAGCCAAGGTTATGCGGATTTAGAAACCGAGCTTACAACCCTCAAAAACGCGCGGCCCCTCATAGCTGAAGAACTCCAGAAAGCAGCATCTGACAAGGATTTTCGCGAGAATGCACCCCTAGAGGCAGCCAGGGAGCACCAAGGACAGGTGGAGGCACGCATTAGAAATCTGGAATCAACTTTAAAAATGGCAACATTAGTAGATGAACAAAAAACTATTGGCCGAGAAATAACTTTTGGTGATACAGTAGTGCTCCGGGATCTATCTTCAGGCGAACAGGCAAGCTACACGTTAGTTGATGCTAGTGAAGCTAACCCTATAGAATGCAAGATCTCTGTTGCCTCACCCATGGGGCAAGCATTGTTAGGGCAGATGAAAGGGCAAAATGTTGAGGTCAAGGCACCAGCTGGCATCCTGCATTACCGAATTGAAGACATCCACCACCGTCTAACTTAGACTGGAAAAGAACTCAAGGCTATCTAAATAAAGTAGAAACCTAAATTGGCACTCGACTAGTGCTGGATAATTTTACACCGCTTTTGTAAGCGGCTTTGCCATAGGAATTGACAATGTTAAGGAGGCACAGATGGATTTCGAGCTAACAGAAGAGGAAAAGGCACACAGAAAGGAGTTCTTTGAGGTCTGTAAGGAGCTTGAGGGAAAAAGGCCAGCAAGTTTTGTAGGATTTGAGGCAACCTATGAGATTGACGAATGCTGGGAATACCACCTTTACTGTGCCAAGGAATTCGCTAAAAGGGGATGGCTTGCCTTAGGTTGGCCGTCTGAATACGGCGGCACAGGAACCATGATGGACCAAGTTCTCTTCGCAGAGGCGAGAGGATACCACAGAATTCCTGGGTTTGATATCTTTGGAGTTCAAATGCTCGCTCCTACCCTTTTACAGGCTGCAAGCGATTCAATAAAGAAAAAATTTCTGTCGCCAATCGCGCGAGGAGAAGTTATGTGGTGTGAGCTATGGAGCGAGCCTAACGCAGGCTCAGACTTGGCAACTCTGACCGCCACCGCGATAAAAAAGGGTGATGAATACATTATAAATGGTCAAAAGACTTGGAATACAGGGGCTCACCGGTCTGACTGGGGCTTTGGTATATTCAAGACTGACCCAGCTGCTCGAAAACACCACAACCTCACTTTCATATTGCTCGATATGAAAACGCCTGGAATAACGGTGAGACCTATTCCATACATGGATGGTGGTGCCCCATTCTGTGAGGTTTATTTTGATGATGCTCATGTGCCGGCTGAAAATATCGTCGGCCAGGAAAATGAAGGCTGGGCAGTGGTCAATCTCCTCGCCGGTTTCGAGAGGTCGGGAATGGTCGAAATCATGGCTATGTTCCACGAGCTGGAAGAACTAGTAAAATATTGCAATGAGACCAAGCGGAACGGCCAACTTTTATCGAGAGACCCAATAATACGCAATCGAGTGGCACAGCTAGCCTGTGAGCTTGAAGCAGCTCGCGCTATCGCATACCGAATAGCTGACTTGCAAAACAGGAACGAGATGGCTCTGATGGATGCATCAGCAGCAAAAATATTCTACAGCGAGTTAGGCGAGCGCTTTGCTTTTTTTGCAACTGACATCGCAGGGCCCTATGGCCAGGTCAAAACCTCCAGATGGGCTCCCGTGCACGGAGCATGGGAGAAAGCATTTCAAGAGTGTTTCGTAACTACCATCTCCATGGGGGCAAACGAGATTCAAAGGAATATTATCGCCTGGTATGGTCTGGGCTTACCCAGGATGAAATAAACAAGTTTCGATAGGGGGAAATCATGGACCTTAGATTTACTGAAGCGCAAGAGATTTTGAGAAAAATGGCGCGGGACTTCCTTGCCACGGAATGCCCTAAGACTCTGGTGAGAGAACTCGAAAAGAGTGAGGAGGGATATTCCCTCGAGCTTTGGAAAAAGATGGCTGAACTCGGGTGGATGGGATTGGTTATCCCTGAAAAATATGAGGGCATGGGTTACACATTTCAGGACCTTACGGTCCTCTTAGAGGAGACAGGTAGAAATATCCTTCCCGGACCGCTAATCCCTACTGTAATCAGCACCTTCCCTATCCTCAAAGCCGGGACTGAGGAACAAAAAGAAGATCTCCTGCCAAAAATAGCTCGTGGAGAAGTAATTATTACTACGGCTCTTCTCGAAGCTGAAGGGACATTCAATGCTTCCGGAATTGCCGCTAAAGCAACACCTAAAGGGAATGACTTCATAATAAATGGCACGAAGCTCTTTGCTGAAATGGCCCATGTTGCTAATTACATCATCTGTGTTACCCGAACCAACGATACGACTCCTCCTGAGGAAGGAATCACCATCTTTCTGGTTGACTCCAAAACCACTGGAATACGCTGTGAGGTAATACCCAGTATAGCCGCAGATAAATTATGCGAGGTACGCTTTGAGAACGTTACCGTGCCCAAGAAAAACATACTGGGCAAGATAGACAAAGGATGGCCGATTGTAGAAATGATGTTGCGCAAAGGAGCTATAGCCAAGTGCGCAGAGTCCATCGGTGCGATACAGACTTGTGTCGAAATGACCGTAGCGTACTCCAAAGAAAGAGTTCAGTATGATAGACCTATCGGAGCCTTCCAGGCACTTCAACATATAATGGCCGACATGTGGACCTCAATGCAAACTAGTCGTTATTTAGTCTATAAAGCAGCCTGGATGGAATCAGAAGGTCAACCCTGTGCCAAAGAAGCCTCCTTGGCAAAGGCGTATGTCAACGAGGTCTATAAGAATGTAGGTAAATGGGCAGTAAGATTACACGGTGCTATTGCCACCAGCTATGACCACGATATACCACTTTATTACCGAAGGTCTAAGGCCGCAGACATTGCTTTTGGTGGCACTGATTTCCACAGAGAGCTGGTAGCACAAGAAATTGGGCTAATCTAAGCACATTTTTAGTGCAAAGAGCATTTCCCGTAGCCTCTCCAGATAGGAGAGGCTACGTTTTTGTCTTAACTATGGATTTAGCTTTAACGAGTTCTCAATGGATACCAAGAACCCGAATATAAATTACACCTGTTTAGGACCATCGATAGTGACAAGCAACAGGCGATTATCATCTCTTACTCAATTGCCTTACCAATCACCTTATGTTATACTGATGCGCAACTTTAGTTAAGGATTATTACTAGTAACCCATGAAAAGCCTCGGTTTTTTCAGGGGTTTAGTATAATTAGGAGGTCAGATTTTGCCGGAGTCTATTTCAGTTAAACAGCTTCTTGAGGCAGGGGCTCATTTTGGGCACCTAACGGGCCATTGGCATCCATATATGAAAAGCTACATCTTCACCCAGCGCAACGGCATCCATATCATCGATTTGGAACAAACTGTAACTATGCTGGACAGAGCCTGCACCTACATTAGAGAACTGGTCAGCGACGGGCAAAGTGTTCTCTTCGTCGGCACTAAGAAGCAAGCTCAGGAAATCGTGGAAGAAGAAGCAAAACGATGTGGCATGTATTATGTCAACCAAAGATGGCTGGGTGGAATGTTAACCAATTTCGCTACTATTCAAGCCAGGATAGATTACTTGGTTCGTCTCGAGGATAGAAGAGATAAAGGTGAGCTAGATCACTTATCCAAAAAAGAAAAAATGAAGGTCGAAAAGGAAATAGCACGACTTAACAAGCTGCTGGGCGGCTTCAAGGAAATGACTACCCTGCCTGGAGCCTTATTTATTGTCGACCCAACTAAAGAGAAAATAGCTCTGGCTGAAGCAAAAAAGGTTGGCATACCAATAATAGCTGTTGTGGACACTAACTGCGATCCCACGGGCATCGAATACCTTGTTCCGGCTAATGATGATGCTATAAAGGCAATCAGACTCATATGCAGCAAAATGGCTGACGCGGTTCTCGAAGGCAAGACACTTAAAGAGACCGGCGAAATAGGAACTGCTGAACCAGCTCCAGCAGGGATAGAACCCGACCAGCTACTGGAATCACATATTTTTGCACCTGACGAAGACAAATAGCGAGACAGAAATGCCTTACCCTACCTGGCAAGGAGGTATAATTGCAGGTTTCAACTACAGCGATAAAGGAGCTTAGGGAAAAAACCGGTGCTGGCGTCATAGACTGTAAAAAGGCTCTCCTCGAAGCAGAAGGAAGCTTGGAAAAGGCAACAGAGATTCTCAACCAGCGCGGACTGGCCTTGGCTCGCAAAAAAGCTGATCGCGCCGCAGACCAAGGAATAATCGAAGCTTATGTCCACCAAGGAGGCCAGATTGCAGCATTAATTGAAGTCAACTGTGAGACCGACTTTGTCGCCCGTACTGACGAATTCAAAGAGCTGGCCCATAATCTAGCTCTTCAAACAGCCGCTATGTCACCACAATTCGTTTCTCCAGAAGATATGCCACAAGAAACAGATAAAGACCCTGAAATAGCTTGTCTCTTGCTCCAGCCCTTTATCAAAGACCCAAACAAGACTGTCCAAGATATCATCACTGAAACGATAGCCAAGGTTGGTGAGAATATCAAAATACGCAGATTCGTCAGATTCGAATTGGGTTATTAGAAGTGGCAGCAAAAAAGCCCAAATATGAGCGTGTCTTACTCAAGCTAAGTGGCGAAGCACTCATGGGTAAGAAAAGGTTTGGTATCGACCGTTCAGTCCTGACACGCGTAGCACAACAAATAAAACAAATAATTGAGCAAGGCGTTGAGGTGGCTATAGTTGTTGGAGGAGGCAATTTCTGGCGAGGCACTGGTAGCGAAGCTAAGGGAATGGATCGAGCCACAGCTGACTATGCAGGAATGTTAGCTACGGTGCTTAATGCTCTGGCCCTTCAGGATTCACTAGAAAACAAAGGGGTAACTACTAGAACTCAGTCAGCCATTACCATGCACGCCGTAGCCGAGCCATATATACGTCGTCGAGCTATCCGACACCTGGAAAAGAAAAGAGTCGTTATTTTTGCCGGCGGTACAGGAAACCCATACATGACTACCGATACCGCTGCAGCACTACGGGCCATTGAAATCGGAGCCGATGTCCTCCTAGTAGCCAAAAATAAAGTCGATGGTGTGTATGATTCTGACCCTCTCAGCAATCCGAGGGCAAAGAAATTTGACCGTTTAACCCACAGAGTTGCTCTAAAGTTACAACTCCAAGTGATGGACAGCACTGCTTTCTCTCTGTGTCATGACAACAAACTTCCTATAATAATCTTCGACCTCCAGGGAAAACAAAGTATAGAGCGCGCCATCTGTGGAGAACATGTCGGCACCTTCGTCACTAACGAGGAAGAGAAATGATCGAGCAAATACTCACCGAAATCGATGGTAAAATGAAAAAAGCCGTCGATGCTTTGACCCGAGACCTGGCATCTATTCGTACAGGACGTGCGTCACCGGCCCTGGTTGAACATATCAAGGCTGATTATCACGGTGTCCTCACTCCAATCAACCAGATAGCTTCTATTTCAATCCCCGAAGCCAAAATGATACTTATCCAACCATGGGACCGCAGTTCATTCCGCAGTATCGAGAAGGCCATCCTCACCTCTGACCTTAGCCTAAACCCAACGAGCGATAGCAATGTCATACGCATACCTATACCACCGCTCACCGAAGAACGACGTAGAGAGTTAATCAAGTTAGTTCACAAAAGAGTGGAGGAGGCAAGAATTGCTCTTCGTAATCTAAGACGTGAAGCTATCGAAAAATTGAGGCAGACCGAGAAAAATAAAGAAATCTCCCAAGATCAATACGCACGTGCCTCAGAACAACTTCAAAAGCTCACTGATGGATTCATAGAACAAGCCAATGACATAGGACAAGTCAAAGAAACGGAGATAATGGAGGTCTAAGAACTCCGAAACTTGCAGGCCACACATTTCCTAAAGAATAAATCTACACGTAAAACATCATGCCCAGCACCGAAAAACCATGCCAAGATTCATCGTTCCTCGCTATACCCAGCGCTACCTAAAGCACACAGAGTCTAAGAATAAACATGCTCAGGCATAGAATTCTCGTTGCTGTTGTTGGCCTACCACTCCTGATTGCCATAATCTGGTTCGGCGAACCTTGGTTTACGCTTCTGATAGCTATCATGGCTGCGCTTGGCAGTTGGGAATTCTACCGAATGGCTGGTCAGTTAAAGATACAGCCAATCACTTATTTCGGTATGGCCTGGGTACTACTTGTAGTCATCAGCCCTCATTGCCCATATGCTGTCACAATACCCTTTCTCATTACTTCAGCCATAGTTGTCTCGCTAATCTGGCTGTTGTTTCGTTCTCCAAGGGAACAGGCTTTTACCAACTGGGCATGGACAATGGCTGGTATCCTCTATATCGGCTGGATGCTCAGCTACTGGGTTGAACTCAGAAACCTGGAGGCCGGCAAAGAGCTGGTCTTTTGGGCTATGTTCACAACATTTGCTAGCGATACCAGTGCTTTTTTTATCGGCAGAGCATGGGGCAAACACGCCCTAGCTCCATCCATAAGCCCAGGTAAAACCTGGGAAGGAGCCATAGGTGGACTGTTAGCCAGTATTATAGCCTCGTTAATTCTCGGTACAATCTTTCCACTGCCCTTTAGCTACTGGCAAATAGCACTCTTAGGCTGTATTATCAGCCTATTCGCTCAGCTTGGAGATTTAGCCGAATCAATGCTTAAGCGCAACACAGGCGTCAAGGACACAAGCAAGCTAATACCGGGGCACGGTGGTATCCTAGACCGAATTGACAGTCTCATATTTACTGGAGTTATAGTATACTATTGTGTGGTATTAATTACACTATGAGCAATACTGTTAAAAAATTAGCTGTCCTTGGTTCAACAGGTTCGATAGGGCAGCAAGCCCTGGACATAATAAAGGACTTTCCGGACAAATTCAGGATTGTAGGATTGGCTGGCGGTAAAAATACGAGCTTACTTGCCGGACAAATCAGCCAATTTCAGCCTAAACTGGCATATTCACCAATTAAGTTCAGCCTGCCCGATAAAACAAAATTCTCATCCATGGAAGAGATGGCCACCCATCCTGATGTCGACATCGTTATAATAGCCACCTCAGGTAAAACAGGGCTGGCTCCAACACTAGCCGCCATAAGGTCTGGGAAAAAAATAGCTCTGGCCAACAAAGAGGTTCTAGTCATGGCAGGGGAAATCATTATGGCGGAAGCTAAATACCACCGAGCTCAAATCCTGCCTATTGACAGCGAACATAGCGCTATATGGCAATGCCTCCGTGGAGAGAAAGCTGAAGTGGCTCGACTTATCCTGACAGCCTCAGGAGGACCTTTCTATCATTATTCACCCACACAATTAGCTAAGGTTACTATTGAGGAGGCTCTGCAACATCCCACATGGAAAATGGGAAAGAAAGTGACTATTGACTCGGCAACTCTAATGAACAAAGGCCTGGAGCTAATCGAAGCTCACTGGCTTTTTTCTATACCCTTTAAAAAAATGGAGATCATAATTCATCCCCAGAGCATTATTCATTCCCTAGTAGAATTTGCTGACGGCTCGCTAAAGGCTCAACTCAGCACCCCTGACATGCGTTTCCCTATCCAATACGCTTTATCCTATCCCGAGCGATTGGCCAATCCCAGGTTGCCACATATTGACCTAGCCCGACTGAATTCACTAACCTTTGAAACAATAAACTATTCTATGTTCCCGTGCTTACAACTGGCACTGAACGCTGGGAAAAAGGGAGGAACCTACCCTTCTGTGCTTTGTGCTGCCGATGAGATAGCGGTCGAACTCTTTCTCAAACAGCATATTAATTTCCCCGGCATCGCCGAAATAATAGCCCATACCATCAGCTTGCACCGGGGTATAGCCAAGCCTACTTTGGATGAAATTCTAGCTGCTGATGACTGGGCAAGAGACACCGCACTTAAACTTACTCAAAAGGCAAACCTATGCTTGAAACAATAGCGCTTACAACTGTCAGTTTTATCGGCTTACTAATATTACTTGTTTTCGCCCATGAGTTTGGGCATTTCATCACAGCCAAGCTCGCCCGAGTAAAGGTGGAGGAATTTGGCATCGGTTTCCCACCAAGGATTATCAGTTTCAAGCGGGGCGAGACAACGTATTCGCTAAACGCCATACCGCTCGGTGGCTTTACCAAAATGCTGGGAGAAGAAGACCCGACACTACCAGGCAGCCTAGCCAGCAAGAGCATCCCCATCCGATTCCTTGTTCTTAGCGCTGGCTCGCTGATGAATATTCTACTCCCGATATTACTATTTTCAATCAGCTTTATGATCCCCCATGATATGCTCTTAGAGCAGGTACAGGTGAAAGAAGTAGCCGCAGGCTCACCAGCTCAGATTGCTGGGATTGAGCCTGGCGATACAATCCTGGCAATAAACGACCACACAATTAGAAACCGCCGTGATGTCGGCTATTTCATCCAGCTTAATCTCGGCTCAGAGATAAATATGTCACTTCAGAGAGGCGAGCTCGGTCAACAGGAAGTAAACCTAAAACCAAGGTGGAATCCACCAGAAGGGCAGGGAGCCACCGGTATCGCTATCATCGGGGTAGACAGCACCATAGTCCGCGAATCGTATCCCATCTGGAAGGCAGTGCCTTCAAGTATAATTCATGGCTGGGAAATCCTTGTCTTATTCCGAAATGAAGTAGTAGGCTGGTTCATTAGAGGAACACCACCTCAGCTAGCTGGGCCGATAGGTATTGCCGAACTTACGGGTGAGATGGCTAAAGCTGGCCTAAGCCCCCTACTCGAATTTGCTGCTCTCATTAGCATAAACTTGGCCATAATTAACCTGCTCCCCTTCCCTGGCCTCGATGGGGGCAGACTCATCTTTGTAGCTTTGGAATGGGTCAGGCGAGGAAAAAGGATTTCACCAAAAAAAGAAGGGCTTGTCCATCTAATTGGTTTTATAGTGCTAATACTTCTAATTATGGTGATAAGCTACTATGATATTGCAAACATTATTCATGGAGAGAGTGTGCTACCTTGATAATCCGCAGGCAATCCAAACCCATAATAGTTGGAACAGTAACAATAGGTGGCAATGCACCTGTTATAGTTCAGTCTATGGCCAAAACCGATACCAGAGACATACAAGCCACCGTAACTCAAATTAAGGAACTCACCGATTGTGGCTGTGAGATAGTTCGAATAGCTGTACCCGACTTCGAAGCTGCACAGGCCATTTCAAGCATCAAAAAGAACGTCTCCATTCCCATCATCGCCGATATCCATTTCGACTATCGACTTGCCCTTGAGGCTTTGAAGGCCGGCGCTAACGGGCTGCGTCTTAACCCCGGCAATATCCGCAATCCAGAACAAGTCGCTAAAGTAGTTCAGGCAGCCAAGCAAAGACAGATACCAATACGCATCGGCATCAATGCTGGAAGCCTACCGCCAGCTTCAAAACCATGCGCATCTATATCTGAGCATATGGTTGATGCAGCGCTGGAGCAAATCAACTTACTGGAAAGTCTGGACTTTGATTTGATCAAAGTCTCGCTTAAAGCCTTCGACGTGCCTACAACTATTGAAGCTTATAGAGCAATGGCCTCCAAGATACCCTACCCTTTGCATCTAGGTATAACCGAGGCAGGGCTACCTAGAGCTGGCGCTGTCCGCAGCGCTGTAGGCATAGGTATACTACTTCACGAAGGTATCGGCGACACCATTCGTGTCTCCCTCAGTGCCCATCCCTGCGAAGAAGTGAACACTGCTTACGAAATCTTAAGATGCCTTGATTTACGCCAACATGGCCCTACCTTGATAAGCTGCCCTTCTTGTGGGCGAGCTGAGGTTGATATCATCAGCCTTGCCGAATCCGTAGATAAAAACCTGAAAGAGATAAGCAAACCTATCAAGGTTGCCGTCATGGGTTGTGTTGTTAATGGCCCAGGTGAGGCAAAAGACGCTGATGTCGGCATCGCCTGCGGCAAAGACAAAGGTGCCATTTTCAAAAAAGGCAAGGTGGTGAACACCGTCGCTGAAAAAGACTTCCTAGAGGCACTTATGGCAGAGGTGAAAAGCCT
>JADHXB010000065.1 GCA_016783155.1 Dehalococcoidia bacterium | reverse complement strand
CGACGATATAGCATTTTTTAACGCCCAGGTCTTTGGCTAAATCTCGAATTGCTCGAGCTGTCTGGAAACTGCGCTGTCCCGGTTCGACTACTATAATGAAAGCATTTACACTTTTAGCCGTCCCGCGTCCCACGTTCTCCACGCCGGCATCCATGTCCATAATGACTACTTCAGACCTACTTAATATCAGGTGACTAACCAGGCTCTTGAGCAGAGCTCCTTCTGGACATAGGCACCCGCCACCCCCCTTTTTAACTGTGCCCATGACTAGAAGCTTTATGCTGTCTTTTTGAATTGAAAACCGCTCAGGGATATCGTCAACTTTAGGATTGAGCTTGAAAAATGTGCCAAAGCTGCCTGATTTAGCTCCGGTGCGTTCCTGTATCAATTCCTGGAGCTCGGCGATTGGGGTTATCCGTCTGGCTTCTTCTGTGCTAAAACCCAAGGCTGCAGCTAAGTTAGCATCGGGATTTGCATCAATGGCTATGACCTTGTTGCCTTCAGTGGAATATATCCAGGCCAGAAGGCTCGTCAGCGTGGTTTTACCTACGCCACCTTTGCCAGTAATAGCTAGTTTCATACCCTATTGCCAGGTTCTGAACAAGATGGGTTTGCCGTGGATTATCCCAATCTCGGGATTATTATTTTAGTAGTGAATCTATGTGGAGTATATCTGATGGTGGGGTTAAAATCAAGGCATATATTTTTATTAATCCAGTTCCCAACTTAATTGGAGCAATGCTATAATAAAGCAGTGCGTCTTGCTATCATTGGTCTTGGTCTTATTGGCGGCTCTATAGGTTTGGCTTTGAAACAGGCCAATTGGCAACAGGCTGAAGTAGTTGGCTATGTCCGCCGTCATGAAGTAGGCTCCTTGGCCCTGAAACTAGGTGCTGTCGACAAAGTTGAATCAACCCTCAGTGAAACGGTCAAGGGAGCTAACATTGTTATTATTGCTACACCGATTCTGACTATAAAGGATATTTTCTCACAAATAACTCCTGACTTGTCAGCTGATTCTATTGTTACCGATACCGCCAGTACTAAGCTACAGATCATGAGATGGGCGGAAGAGTTGCTGCCGCCAGAGATAGATTTTGTTGGTGGGCATCCCATGTCGGGTAAAGAAACATCAGGCATCAGCGCTGCCGCAGCCGACCTGTTTCACAATTGCACTTATTGTCTGACCCCAGCCCCCCGGACTAAACCGGCAGCAGTGCAGACTGTGAAGGAAATGGTAAAAGAACTGGGAGCTACTCCTCTAACCATAAGTGCTCGTGAACATGACAGCTTAGTGGCTGGCGTTAGTCATCTACCATTATTACTGTCGGTGGCTCTAGTCTCAGCAACTACCAAAAATCCTTCTTGGCAGCAGATGGCACGTTTAGCAGCCAGTGGTTATCGTGACCTTACTCGCCTGGCTTCAGGGAATCCAGAGGTTAATGCAGATATTTGCCTTAGTAATCCGGCTGCTATTGTCTCTTGGATAGATGCGTTCAGCGAGGAGTTGCAAAGGCTACGTAAGCTGGTAGCTGATGAGAGTATTGAAATAGAGAAGGCTTTGGCTCTTGCTAACAAGGCGAGGCAGAAATGGCTGAAAAGGCGCTGTTAAGAAGAATTTCACCCCCAAAGCAATTGGTCGGAGAAGTTGCCGTGCCTGGCGATAAATCTATTTCACACCGTGCTCTCATTCTCAACAGCTTAGCGCTAGGTAACAGTAAAATCAGTAATATTTCGCCCGGGAGAGATTGTCAATCGACTATAAACTGCCTGAGGGCTCTGGGTGTGAGGTTTACGAGACAAGAAGGCAAGCCGACGGCTATACTAGTTCATGGGGTTGGTAACGCAGGCTTAACCGAAGCTAAGAATATTCTCAATGCTGGAAATAGTGCTACAACCATGCGTCTTCTCAGTGGTGTGCTTGCTGTCCAACCATTCCTTTCCATATTTACTGGTGATATCTCCCTTCGCTCTCGGCCTATGAGGCGGTTGATTGAGCCACTTCGTTTGATGGGTGCTGAGATTTATGGACGTGGCGAGGACTCTTTGGCTCCTTTGGTTATCAAGGGTAAAAGGCTCTACGGTGTAAGCTACTCCTTGCCAGTACCCAGCGCTCAGATTAAATCGGCGATCTTGCTGGCTGGCCTCTTTGCTGATGGGAGCACTGCGATAGAGGAGCCTCAGCATTCTCGTGATCATACTGAGCGATTGCTCAAACGGATGGGTGCTGAACTTGTAAGCGACAATTCTCGCATTGTCTTGACGTCATTAACAGATCCCTTAACTTCAATTGACCTTTGTGTGCCCGGTGACATCAGCTCGGCAGCTTACTGGCTGGTTGCTGGAGCCATACATCCGAATGCTAGGATTAAAATAGTAAATTGCGGCGTTAATCCGACGCGGACTGGGATTATAGATGCACTTTTAGCTATGGGTGCCAAACTTAAAATAGAGAATCAACGATTAGAAGGCAATGAGCCACTTGCGGACCTGTACGTAGAATCTAGCCGCCTGAAGGCTATTGAGATCAGCGGGGATATAATTCCTCGTTTAATCGATGAAATACCACTTTTGGCTGTGGCAGCCTGTGTAGCCCAAGGCGATACATTAATCAAGGGGGCTGGCGAGTTGCGGGTCAAAGAATCTGATAGAATTAAGGCTACAGCCCGAGAGCTTTCCCGCCTAGGTGCTAATATCGAAGAATCATCAGATGGCATGGTTATTCATGGTGGTAGGCTATTGCTAGGTGCAGAGGTCAGAAGCCACTTTGACCATAGGTTGGCGATGACTTTAGCAGTAGCTGGTTTGGTGGCCAGGGGGAGCACCTTGATACATAATGCTCGTGTGGCAGAAATATCTTATCCTGGTTTTTGGGAAGAGATGGAAAAGCTTGCCGGATATTAAGAGAGTTTAGGGGGAGATTGTTATGAGTGCAGAGCTGGTGCATATAGGTTTTGACAATATTATTGCCATGAGCAGGGTAGTTGCTATACTGTCGCCCATTCAGCAACCGACGAAACGTCTCATTCAGGAGGCTAGAAGTAAAGGCGTGCTAATTGATGCTACTCATGCCAGAAAGGCTAAAGCAGCTGTAGTCATGGACACGGGACACATAGTGTTAGCGGCTATTTCTGCTGAGACTATTGCTAGAAGACTAGATGCCATTCGTGGGGAAGCTAGTTTTAAATCAGGGGGCGATGAGGAGGAAAAATGACTCACGACAAGTTAAATGCACCTCTATCTGCAAATCCTCTCTTTATTGTTATCTCTGGCTTTTCTGGTGTCGGCAAGGATGCTACGTTAGATAAGATGAAAAAGGCGGGTTCCCCTTTCCACTATGTTGTGACGGCTACGACTCGCCCGAAGCGTCCAGGAGAAAAGGACGGCGTTGACTACCATTTCTTGTCCGAAGACAAATTCCGTCAAATGATTAAGACGAATCAGTTTTTGGAGTGGGCAAAGGTTTATGGTAATTACTATGGCGTGCCTAAGCGAGAAATAGAGGAAGCATTAGGGAAGGGGCAGGACACTATTGTAAAGGTGGATGTTCAGGGGGCAGCTACTATCAAACAGATTTTACCGGATGCGGTACTTATCTTCCTTATGGCTCCATCGACAGAGGAATTGGCTAACCGTTTGAGACAGAGGCATAGCGCACATTCAGCAGATTTAGACTTGCGATTAAGCAAAGCTCGGGAGGAAATAGAAAGCTTACCTCTATTCGATTACGTCGTGGTAAGCCACACAGACAATCTAGACCTCACTGTTACCCAGATAAATGCCATAATCACTGCTGAGAAATGCCGGTCAAAACCAAGGGTGATAAGGCTGTAGGATTGTCTAGCACTGTCCAGCGTCTCCTTTTTGCAGCTGATGAAGATAGCATTCTATATGTTTTTACCTCGCTATGTGGTTGATAGATACCGAAATGCCCTTCGCACAATATATCGGCCTTAGGGTCAATGAGCTTATGAGGTGAGATAATTGCTTGGCCTGGGTTATCTCGTGCGGAATGATTGCGCAATTTATGCCATCAAACAAAGTCTAGCCTCTTCAGAATCTCGTTTTCTCTAGCTTTCATCTTTTGTTCCTCCTCAGGAAGCTCATGGTCGTAACCCAGGAGATGAAGAACCCCATGAACAATTAGCAACGCTAGCTCTTGTGCTACACCATGGCCTTGCTCTTGCGCTTGTTCGATTGCCTGAGGGTATGAAATCACCACTTCACCCAAATGATGGATCCCATCCGGGGGGCCTACAAAGCGTAGTTCAGGTTCTTGACTCGTGCCAGGAATCATGTGGAAAGCGAGTACGTCGGTAGGTTTATCCTCCCCTCGATAGGTTTTATTTAATTTCTGAATTGTCTTGCTATCGGTGATGACCAATCCCATCTCCGCTGGTGAGGGAATGCCTTCGGCTTCAATGGTTCTTACGGCTATTCTTTGAAGCCAGCTTTCCTCCAGGGAAATTTTCAGCTTCTGTTCTATAGAGATGTTGATTTCTGGCTCATCCATAACTTGCTCCTACCGAGGCATCATATCAAAATAGCTCGTTTCAATAAAGGCCCGCGAGCCTTTTCATTTGGTTGAAAGCAATAAAAGGACTGTGATATATTGAGCTTGGAAATTTCTCTGTGTAACTGGAGGGATCGCATAGTGGTCTAGTGCGGCCGCCTGCTAAGCGGTTGCTCCGAGAAATCGGGGTCATGGGTTCGAATCCCATTCCCTCCGCCATTTTGGATGCAGGAGCTCACTTCCACGCCTAGTTCCATTAACTGTGCTAATTTATGTTGAGCACATGTAACAGGTGAGACTATAGTTATTGATGACGGATTAACAAGTAAACCGAGTTCAAGCCTTATTTAAGGAAACCTCGAAAAATCAGGAATAGGTATGCCCAAGTATTACATTTGGACAATAGGTTGCCAAATGAACAAAGCTGAATCACAACGAGTGGCTGATTATCTCGAGCTACTCGGCTATCAGGCTACTCTTGCGCTGCAGAAAGCTGACTTAGTTTTGCTCAATACCTGTGTGGTTCGGCAGAGCGCTGAAGCCAAAGTTATTGGCACACTTGGCTACTTAAAGGGCATTAAGAACAGCAAGCCTGATTTATCTATTTTAGTCACCGGCTGCTTCGTTGATTCTGATGTTAAGCAGCTTCAGAAGAGCTTTCCGCATGTTAACCTGTTCTTTAAGCCTAGTGATTATGTCGGATTGCTCAACTGGGCTGAAAAGCAAGGTATTAGTGTACCTGGGTACAAAATGAGCTTGCCTTTAACCAAGAGGGTAACAGTTAGTGCTTTTGTCCCTATTATTCAAGGTTGTAACAATTTCTGTTCCTATTGCATTGTTCCCTACCGGAGGGGGAGAGAAAAGAGTCGGCCTGTAGATGAAATAGTTTGTGAGGTGGGCGAGCTATTAAGGTATGGAGCAAGAGAGGCCACTTTATTGGGCCAAAATGTGAATTCCTATGGGCATGATCTACCAACACAGCCTGACCTTAGCGACCTGCTTACTGAGCTAAACAATATTAATGGACTGGCCAGGATACGCTTCCTAACCAATCATCCCAAGGACATGAGCCAACAGCTTATTCAAGCAGTCGCTTCTCTAGATAAGGTATGCAAGCATATAAGCCTCCCTCTTCAGTCAGGCGACAATCATGTGCTCAAAGCTATGCGGCGAGGTTATACGGTAGAACAATACCGTCGGCTTGTTGGTAGCATTCGCAATTGTATCCCTGAGGTGGCTCTTAGCACCGATGTCATCGCTGGCTTTCCTGGTGAAAGCGAGGAGCAATTCGTGCGTACCTTGGCTGTGCTTGAAGAAGGCAGGTTCGATACTGTCCATGTTGCTGCCTACTCTCCACGTCTTGGAACTATTGCCTCAAGAGAATATGAGGACACTGTTCCACCTGAGCTTAAAAAGGAACGCCTGAATAGAGTTGAGGCACTTCAAGCCAACATAGCAGATGAAATTAACTCTCGACTTATAGGTAAAGAGGTTGAGGTGTTGATAGAGGGTAAAAAAGGCGGAAAATGGTATGGGCGCACCCGGAGCAACAAGCTGGTTTTCTTTGAAAGTGGCAGTAATTGCCTAGGGCAATTGATAGATGTTACTATAACCAAGGCCAGCCCATGGGCATTACAAGGTGAAATCCCGATTGATGACAATAGATTAGAAGAGTCAAAGCGATGAGCTGTTATGATTACGTTATAATTGGAAGTGGTATTGCTGGACTTTATACTGCCTTACTAGCCAAAGAAGCAGGCAGTGTTCTTCTTCTGACCAAAGGTAGTATCGAAGATTGCAACACCAGGCATGCGCAAGGGGGAATTGCTGCTCCGATAGGCAAGAATGATTCCCCTGAGCTTCATTTCCAGGACACAATGAGAGCCGGTGACGGATTATGTGATCCTAAGACAGTGCGCATTCTGGTTGATGAGGCACCTGACCGCATTGCCGACCTTATAAAATTCGGTGTCCCTTTCGACACACTAGATGGAGAGATTTCCCTAACCAGAGAAGCTGCTCACAGTGTCCCTCGCATTCTCCATGCTGGCGGCGATGCTACTGGTGAGCACATTGAAGTTACCCTGAGCCGGCGAGTGCGCATGTCGTCGATAAAAGTCCTTGAATACTGTTTAGCTACCCAAGTTTTGATAGACGGTGGCAAGGTTAAGGGCGTGCGAGCCCTCGATTGTCATACTGGCTTGTTTGAAGAATACGAGTGTCGTTTTGTTATTCTAGCCACAGGTGGTGCTGGACGACTGTTCAAATATACTACCAACTCTGATGTAGCCACTGGTGATGGTATTGCACTGGCTTTTCAAGCCGGTGCTGAAATCACCGATATGGAGTTTTTTCAGTTTCATCCGACTGCTGTTCGCCTCCCTGGGGTTCCATCGTTTCTCATCAGTGAAGCTGTACGCGGAGAAGGTGGCATCTTACGCAATGTAGAAAGCTATCGCTTTATGCCTGATTATACGCCTGAAGCTGAGCTAGCACCTAGAGATGTAGTAGCCAGGAGCATTCTCTACGAGATGAAGAAGACTGGGAGCGACCGGGTATTTCTGGATGTGACTCATATACCTGCCCGCCGAGTTACCACGCGTTTCCCGCATATTTACCGCTTCTGTCTTGAACATGAATTGGATATCACTAAAGACCTTATCCCGGTAGCTCCGGCCGCCCATTACTTAATGGGTGGGATCAAAGTCAATATCTGGGGCGAGACCAACATTGCTGGATTGTTCGCTGCTGGTGAAACTGCTTGCACTGGTGTTCATGGTGCCAATAGGCTGGCCTCGAATTCATTGCTTGAAGTTGTGGTCTTCAGTAAACGGATCTTTGAAAGGACTCGTGAGGTGGATAAGGTCATCCCGACATTGCTAGCTACTCAAAGTGACTGTTACCACCTTGAAGAGCGAAAAAGGAAGTTAAAGAATGTACCAAAGCTTAATTTACCAAACCTCCAATCTCTTCTCTGGGATAAGGTAGGTATTATTCGTTCTGGTGAAGGTCTGTCTAAGGCTGTAGATATCTTGGCTACCTGGCAGGGTTCGCTATCTCAGCCAACAGATAGACCTTCTTATGAGTTGAACAACATGATATTGAATGCGCGTCTTATGGCTGAAGCTGCGTTGCTTCGACAAGAAAGCCGGGGTGCTCATTTCCGCACTGACTTCCCTAAACCTTCAATAAACTGGCAAAAGCATATCGTTTTCAAGATATCTAGCAACGCGTGAACGGTAAGCAGCACGGCCAGTGAAGCGTAAACCATCTTTGTTAATAGTCTAGAGTTGTCGAAAGGGGGCTTATGGAAAAGAGAGTTCATGATGTAGATGTTCTTATGAAAGGTGGACCTTATTCCCATGTCGTGGAAGCAGGGGGGTTCCTGTTTGTGTCTGGCATAGTTCCTACAGACCTCGAAAGGAAATTAGCGGTAACTGACGATATAAAGGCGGCTACCGAACTGGTTCTCACTAACATAAAGAAAGCACTAGAGTCGGTAGGCAGTAGACTCGATAAAGTTGTTAAAACAACTGTTTTCCTGCGGGATATGGCGGATTTTAATAGCATGAACGAGGTTTATAGAACCTTTTTCCCTGAAAATCCTCCAGCGCGCTCGTGTGTGG
>JADHXB010000064.1 GCA_016783155.1 Dehalococcoidia bacterium | reverse complement strand
CCACTATAAGCCAGTACCACCTTATCTGCCATTGTCATAACCTCCGGCTGAGAACTGTTTCCAAAATGCCCAGTGCTTCATCGACATCTTTCTCAGTGATAATAAGCGGCGGCATAAACCGCAATACATTCGTCTTGACTTGATTGACCAGCAAGCCTTCCTTCAAGCAGTCCAGCACCACCTCCTCAACTATATCACCATCAAAGCTTACAGCCAATAGCAGCCCGCGGCCTCTTATCTCAACAATGAAACCGAACTTGGCTTTCAGCTTTTCCAGGCCAGCTACAAAATACTGCCCCATACTTTTAACCTTAGCTGGTATGTCATTATCGATGACGAATTTCAACGTCGCCAGCCCAGCGGCACAGACTAAGGGATTGCCTCCGTAAGTGGAGCCATGCTCACCGGGAGCGAAAACCGAAGCTCGTTCCTTAGCCAGAAAAGCCCCGATAGGCACGCCACCACCCAACCCCTTTGCCAATGTCATTATATCCGGCTCAACCCCGTATTGTTCATAACTGAATAGACTGCCTATCCGGCCAAGACCGGTTTGAATCTCGTCCAGTATGAGCAGCATACCTTTCTCGTCACACCAGGCTCTTACCTCCTTAAGATAGTTATCACCTGGCACATTAACCCCACCTTCGCCCTGAATAGGTTCCACCATAATAGCGCAAGTTCGACTCGTGGTCGCTGCTTTCATTGCCCCAATGCTATCGTAATCTACATTGATAAAGCCGCCTGGCAGGGGGATATAAGGTTGCTGGAACTTGTCCTGCCCTGTAGCTGCCACGGTAGCCAGAGTCCGGCCATGAAAGGAGCCATGGGTGGTTATGATTTCGTAAGCTCCATTGAGGCGAAGCTTACCGTACCTGCGGGCTAGTTTCATTGCCCCTTCATTAGCCTCGGCACCACTGTTACAGAAGAAAACCCGGTCAAGGCAGCTGTTATCAACCAGTAACTTTGCCAGCTGCACCTGGGGAATGGTATAAAACTGGTTCGATGCCTGAATCAGGGTTTTAGCCTGTTCCACCAATGCCTCGACCACCACCGGGTGGCAATGTCCCAAAGTGTTAACCGCCCAGCCGCCAACAAAATCAAGGTACTCCTTGCCCTCTGTATCCCAGACCCGGGCGCCTTGACCTCGAACCAGGGTGACCGGCAACCGTTTAACTGTCTGCATAAAAAATTTATGTTCCAGTTCCTGCCACTGTTCCATTTTACCAGCCAATCGTAGTCCCATCTCCACTGCCTTCAACCTCATCGAGCAAAGCATGAGGTACCCTGCCATCGATAATCCGAGTTGTCGGTACCTTGGTTAAAGCCATGAGACAAGCCTCAATCTTTGCCACCATACCTCCAGAAGCCACACCGGAGGCAACCAGTTCCCTGGCATCCTGTGGGCTTAATTTGCGGATGAGCTTTTTGGAGCTATCATAAAGACCAGGGACATCGGTGAGAAAAATCAGCTTTTCCACCTTCAAAGCGGCAGCGATTTCACCGGCCGCAGTATCACCATTAACATTAAGCAGGTTCGTATCCATGTCCGAGCCTTCCAGCAAGCCAAGACTTATCGGTGCTATGACTGACATGTAGCCAGCCTTCAGTAGTAGCTCTATCACAGCAACATTGACTTTCAATTCCTCCCCGGTGTATCCGAGCTCCGGTGTCTTATTTTTGGCCAGCATCAAGCCTCCATCAGCACCGCTGAGCCCTACGGCTTTGCCGCCTGAGCGCCAGATGGCTGATACCAGCTCTTTATTGACCAGGCCAGCCAGTACCGCTGTAACCACCCTCAATGTCTCCAAATCAGTTATCCTCAAGCCTCGAACAAAGCTGGTGGATATGTCAAATCGTCCCAGCCAATCGGAGGCAACATTACCACCACCGTGAACCACTACCAGTGGCACGCCTCTTTTTTGAAGCGTCACCAGGTCTTCAACCGTGGTATCACTATTGCCGAAAGTGCTGCCGCCAATCTTTATAACCAGAGGTTTCATTCGTTTATGTTTCAGCTCTATGGCTAACTCGTGTAGGCGCTATTTATAGTAACATATTCTTCAGACAGGTCACACCCCCACGCCACGGCTTTGCCGCGACCGAGGTTAAGGTGCAATCTCACAGATATTTCCTTGCCGGCCAGACCGGCGCTCACCTCTTGCCTGTCGAAGGGAACAATGGAGCCTTGCTTCATAACGCAAACGCCATTCAAATAACCTTCCAACTTCCTCTCATCTACTTTTGCTCCACTGCGACCGAGCGCTGCCAGAACACGCCCCCAGTTGGGGTCATTGCCATGCATGGCTGTCTTAAACAGCGGCGAGCCAGCTACAATACGAGCCGCCAGGCGGGCTTGCATTTCATTCAGCGCACCTTCTACAGCAACCTCTATGAGCTTGGTGGCGCCTTCGCCATCCCGAGCCACGCATTTAGCCAGATAAAGACAAACCTCATCCAGGGCTTTTTGAAACAGTTCACCGTTGCGGCTGTTTATTTTCTCGGTACCAGCCATGCCATTAGCCAGGATCGCCACCGTGTCGCTGGGGCTGGTATCACCGTCAACAGTAATCATATTAAAGGAAACGTTCACCGCTTTCCGCAACGCCGATTGCAAAAAGCGGGCCTCCACATTTGCATCGGTAGTCAGAAAGCAAAGCATGGTAGCCATATCGGGATGTATCATCCCCGCCCCTTTAGCCACACCACCAATGGTGAACTTGCCTGGCTTCGACTCAACAGATATAGCTATCTCTTTAGGAAAGGTATCTGTGGTCATCATCGCCCTGGCCAGCTCATGCCCACCATCCCCCGTCAGGTCAATCTGGCGAATACCTGCCCGAATCCGGTCCATGGGCAACGATACCCCGATGATTCCGGTACTGGCAACCAGGACATCATCCACTGATAGCCCCAACTTCTCTGATACTAACTTCGCCATGTCGACAGCATCAGCCATACCGGAATCGCCGGTGCAGGCATTGGCACAGCCTGAATTGACCACAACCGCCTGAGCTTTCCCGGCTTTCAAATGCGCCTGAGAAAGGATTACCGGCGCTGCTTTCATGGCAGCGGTAGTGAAGACGCCAGCAGCCACACACGGCTTCTCGGAGCACAGAATAGCCAGGTCGGGTTTCTCCTGGTTTTTTATGCCTGCCTTGACTGCTCCGGCCAGGAAGCCTTGCGGTGAGGTGACGGTACCGGAAGTAATAGCTTTAAGCTCAGTTCCCATAAACGAGGGAACTATAATAGCACGTTCTACGGGATATAGCTAGCTTCCTTTAGGCGTCACCTGCCTTTAGGCGTCACCTGCCCTCAGGTGACCCAACTAAGTGACCCAAGTAACGGTCACCCGTAGGCGGGTGACACGTAGGAAGAAAATGTCATTCTGAAGGAGCAAAGCGACTGAAGAATCTCACCCAAAACTGAATTCTTCAACCAAGCTGTGAGATTCTTCGCTACGCTCAGAATGACATAACGAAAAAGGCTCGCAATGACACCGGGAACATTACCCAAGTTCTTTAGGCGTCACCTGCCCTCAGGTGACCCAAGTAGGTGGCCCGAGTTTCTATACTCGTTTAACTATCTGTCAAAAGTAAAACTAATATCCCTGGAACACTTCCCATCGGTGTGCATCATACAACCTTCCACCTGGGGGGAAACGCTGTATTTTATCCCCAGGCCATCGAACCAGGCATAGATTCTTTCAAAAATACCGCACTGGTATTGCTCAATGGCACCTATTTGCTTTATTCCTTCATAAGCAAAACAACTCTCCATGTCACCATGTAGAACCTTTTCCGAAGGATAACTATAGGTTGACTTCATGAAATCGCCTTTCACTATGTCCCAGGTCGCTTCAAGCAATAACTTGAGGTCTTCAAATGTTTCCACCTTACCTATGCCTAAAGCTTTTTGAATCCTTCTGATTTCTATCATTCCCATGGCTCTGACAGCAGCTTTGTTTATCTTGTTCGTCCTCTCGATGCCACATTCCTGTAAGCAATGATAGAACCACATCGCGTCATGGGTCATCCAGTTCTTAATTAAGATCTGTTGTAATTCCTTTTTCTTGAGCGATTTCATATCCCATGCCCCCATCCGCAGTTATCTGAGCATTTACGATTTACTCCTTCTTGCGCTCTTCTACACTGAGCTCCATAGCAATATGCCCCCAGCCACCACAGTTCACACCAACATCACCACAGCCCACCCTCTTAAATCGCATCTCATTGGGGTCGACACCGGCATAGAACAGTTCACTTGCTGCGTAAATCAATGGTGCTGCTGAATTTAGGACGGAAAAACAGATTTTCTTGGGGCAGAGCTTGGCAAGAAGATTACCAGCTCCATCAAAGTAGAACTTATCACCCACCTTATGCTGACTATTACATCCGTGTGAGTCTACGACTTCTATAACAACCGTCTTATTCATTAATGCCGGCGCCTTGGAAATAATATCTTCGTTTCTGGGATTCGCCCTGAATAGCTTCATTTCTTCATCGCTATAACCTAAACGCTCCTGCAAATATTTCCACATATCTTCGCTAACTTTCATTTCGTTCCCCCTTTATAACATTTTGTTATGACGATGATAACAGAGGCTTGCAGACTTGTCAATAGAAAATATAACAATTTGTTATTTTTGTATTAAATTTTAGCCAAATATTACGCATTTTGATAGAATTCAAATGTGGACTACCTTACCATCGGTATGAGAGTTCAGCAGGCCAGACAGGAACTTGGTATCACTCAGGGGGAACTGGCTGCCAGGCTGGGCTGCACACAGGCAGCCTTATCCAACTACGAGCTGGGCAAGAGGCGACTTGACCTCGCCGGCCTGGAACAAATCGCAGGTATTTTGGGTAAGCCGCTGATCTATTTCATTGAACCGCCAGCCAGCCCTGATGACGATGACATCCAAAGCTGGTTTTATCGCAATCCTCATCGCTAAAAATACGGTGGCAGCAGCGCCGGTATGTTCACTCTTTAGGCATCACCTGCCCTCAGGTGACCCAAGTAACAGGACCTGCTATCCCTGTTCTTCTTCTTTCTGTCATCGCGAGGAGCGTGAGCGACGTGGCGATCTCATTCTACGTCCTGTCATTCTGACCCTGAATGAAGTGAAGGGGAAGAATCTCATGTCTTCCCTGCCACCAAGATTGCCACGCCTTCGGCTCGCAATGACACCGGGGACATTTCTTTCCGTCATCGCGAGGAGTCCTTCCACGGCAGGACGACGTGGCGATCTCATCCTCCAGGCATCACCTGCCCTCAGGTGACCCCAGTTCCTACATCGGGACTTGCCTTCGGCGTCCTGAACAAAAATGAGATTACAATCAACGCTATCCCGGCACTGAGAAAACCGATTCCATACATCCTGACAGGAGCCGTAAGGTCGGCAGCCAGCTGAGGCAACTTCGCCTGAAGCCCAAGCAGCATGCTCGATTCACCGACAAGTCGGCTGAGAACCTGGATAAGCCATACGTCAAGCAGCGAGCCCAAAATGCCAACCACACCGACAAGAATAAATGTTATGCCGATAGACCGCACAATCGGGGTCGGTTGCCACCAGTGCGCCAGAGCTATCAGCAACACCAATAGAGCTGCCATGGCAATCAGAAGTTTATAAGCGGTGTTTATATAGCCGATAACTTCCCTGACCTGCTCGAGCTGTGCTGCCACCTGCTGTCCTACGGCGGTTTCGCTGATCTGAAAAGTGGCTGGTATCACCTCATCGATTCCCTCGTACACCTGTGACAAAAAAGCTTCTATCTGGCTCTGTGAAGCGTCCAGCAGCTCCGGAGGCAAAGACGCAAGCGCAAATTCCCTTGCTTTTTCCTTGACCAAAGCCCTCACCGGCTCAAGGGAGATAACCACGTTCAGCTCCTGCTCCCCCTGGAGATAAGCATAGAGACTATATATAGCGGCGTCAGCCTGCTCTTCAAACCATGGTGTCAGCTCAGTGACCAGCTCATCCACGGTTTCAGCATCGATAAACTCCTGACCCGGCAACTGCTCTTTCGCCTGCTCGATTAGCACCGGATAGACATCCAGTTTATCGAACTCATCGACAACAAAAACGGGATTAAGAACGGTCAGGTTTATGGTGATAATAAGGCCCAGGAGGATCAAGGCATCGAATAACAGGAAACAGAGAACACCTGCGAAAAAACCTCTGACAGCGCTCATATCGGCTATTGGCTAATTATCGACTGTATCCGCTGTTCAAGTCAAATTCGGCAATCGCTTAGGTGTCACCTGCCCTCAGGTGACCAGAGTACTTTCCGTCATCGCGAGGAGCGTGAGCGACGTGGCGATCTCATTCTACGTCCTGTCATTCTGACCCTGAATGAAGTGAAGGGGAAGAATCTCATGTCTTCCCTGCCACCAAGATTGCCACGTCCCGATTGCATCGGGACTCGCAATGACATTTACTTAGGCGTCACCTGCCCTCAGGTGACCCGAGTTAGAAGTCGAAGATTTTACCCGGATTCAGTATGTTGTTCGGGTCGAAAGCCTTCTTTATTTCCCTCATGGTCTTAAGTAGCGCCTCGTCCGTCTCCTGTCGGAAGTAAGCCTTCTTATGAAGACCTATGCCGTGCTCTCCCGATACTGCGCCTCCGAGGGAAGTGCCAACGCGATATATATCTTTCATCAGTTTGGGGAGCCTTTTCTCCCACTCTTTCTCGTCCATATCTACACCAATAGGATTCAAATGCACATTTCCATCACCTGCGTGCCCGCATATTACCACAGGCACCTCGTGCCTTTGTGATATTTCCTTTACCTTTCGGACGAATTTGGCTATCTCACTGCGAGGCACAACCACGTCCAGTGCTTCCATGGGAGCGCATTTTTTAATGGAAGGGTAAATCCGCTCTCTAGCTTCAAGAAGCCTCCTCTTTGCCCGCTCGCTATTGGGCACCATAGCCTCGATAGCTCCGTGCTGTTTACATATATCTTCAACCTTAGAAAAGTATTCATGTATTTCGTCGTCTGATTCTCCGTCCATTATCACCATGAGGAAAGCCGCGTACTGGTGATATGGCACCTCCCTGTCTATATATTTCTCAACGATGTCTATAACGCTTTTATCCATGAATTCAATGCCTGTCGGCGTCATTTCCAGCTTTAAGATATCAGGCACAGCATCGATAGCCTTCTGCAGCTCTGTAAAGGGAGCAAATAAGAGCTGCCTCTTTGCCGGCTTGGTAGTGAGTTTAAGTATTACCTTTGTTACTACTGCCAACGTCCCTTCGGAACCGATGATAAGCTGAGTCAGGTCGTAGCCACTCGAGCATTTTGCGAATTTACCCCCGGTCTGGATAATTTCACCGTTCGGGAGCACCGCTTCCAGTCCCATGACGTTATATCTGGTCACCCCGTATTTGACTGCATTCATTCCCCCGGCGTTAGTAGCTATATTGCCGCCGATAGTGGCATTCATTTCAGCCGGGTACACCGGGTAGTACAGCCCGTACTGCTCCGTCTCATTGTACAACTGGGAGAGAGTAACGCCTGGCTCTACAACGGCTACGAAATTCTCTTTATCTATCTCCAGAATCCGGTTTATTCGTTCCAGCGAGAGCACAATACCGCCATACAGAGGTAGGCAGCCGCCGCTCAGACCGGTCCCTCCTCCTCTTGGCGTGACGGGAATCCTTTTCTTATTAGCCAAGACCAGCAATTTAGCCACCGTCTGGCTGTCACCCGGCTTTACCACAACCTGCGGAGCATGGGGCTTGGTGATAGGCGACTCATCATGAGAATATCCCACCATTGCGTCCTTATCCGTGATAATACCGCTCTTGCCAACAATAGCCGTCAGCTCCTTGATGGTTTGGCTGGTTATTTTCCCGTATTTGCTCTTCATGCTTTTATGAGCTCCGTAATCCGATATGCCCTCTCTTGATTTCCAGTATGCTATGCCTCACAGCTTATCCTGCCGCCAAGCATATCGGTTAATAATATCATAAATCTTTAATCGTATTCCACAGGATTAGTGTCGACTTGCACAGTTGAACAATTTGACGAATTAGTATATGGAATAACCAAGGAGATGGCTCCGGATACAATAGAATGGTATAGGAACTAGACACCAAATCTAAAGTAAAAGGAGTCATCGAATGAAGAGTACCGCAGCTAGTAAACTAAGGCAAATTCCCCAGGGATA
>JADHXB010000063.1 GCA_016783155.1 Dehalococcoidia bacterium | reverse complement strand
CAGAACTTTTGCTTTAGCCTTCAGCCTTCATGCCTAGGAATTCCCACCAGGTTGATTATGACCAAAATGCACTCGTCATGCAACGATTGGGTTGCCCATGTCGCGGCTTGTTAGAGCATTGCTATAGAGTGCACAATAGCGGCTTTTGTTACCTCGTGCGTATCTGAGCACTTATGCCTCAGGAGAAAAACGACGAATTGCAGGCACTTGAACCTCCTTCATTGCAATAGTATCATGTCGATAGCTATCTTCAAGCTCAGTCGCAGTAAATGATCAGGAAGCTTTTTCTCAAAGACACACATACCATCTATGAGATCATAAACCAGGCAGCTCGGGCGTACCAGGGCGTTATTCCGGACGATTGTTATCACGAGCCCTACATGCTGAAAAAAGAGCTCCGTCGTGAGATGAAGAATATGGCTTTCTTTGGCTGGGAAGAAGAGGGTAAGTTGGTAGGGCTGATGGGTTTCCAGCCGGTCAAGGATGTCACACTCATCAGGCACGCTTATGTGTTACCTGATTATCAAAGAAAAGGCATCGGCATGAGGCTCCTTGACCATCTGAAGCAGATAACGAAGAGCAAGCACCTGCTTGTGGGCACTTGGGCAGATGCCATCTGGGCAATTGACTTCTACCGAAAACAGGGGTTTGAACTTATGTCCAACAAAGACGAGCTTCTGGGGAGGTATTGGGATATCCCCCAGCGTCAGGTAGAGACCTCGGTAGTCCTAGGTATCGAAATGTAACATTCTGGACTATTGTTGCACTCCCCGGGCTTTGCCAAGGCCGAAGCATTTAGCTGAGCCAACTGACACCGGCGCCCTGTGTTAGGCGAGGCTGAAAGAACCACCACCCAACGACCACAAGGTTCAATCGAAACAAAAACCAAGCAGTGGAATTTTCTTCAATTGTTAACGTATAGATCTGTACCCTCCGAGAACACCTTTTTTAGAAAGGACAATTTGCCATAATTGATTTCTTCTCGCACGGAATGATCCAGCGCACGATAACAAGTAATACTTCCACATTCTACAAAATCTTTCATCATAATTTGACTTTATCCTATGCCAATTTTCACCAAAATTTCTATACCATGCCATAAGTGTCTTATCATAATCGGCACTGAAATTATGCCAATCTTCCATGACAAACAATCCTTCGATTGCACTTCCTATTTGTTTAATTGAGGGTAGCATCCCATTGGGGAAAATATACTTATTTATCCAAGGATCTGTGGAGGTTACTGACTTGTTTCCACCGATAGTATGTAATAAAAATAAACCATCATCCTTTAAACAATGGTGAGCAACTTTCATATATGCCCTATGATTCTTGTAACCAACATGTTCAATCATGCCCAGAGAAACTATATGGTCAAATTTATCATTGACATCCCTATAATCTTGTAATCTAATTTCAACAGGGAGCCCCTTGCATAATGTTTTTCCAAATTCTACTTGTTCTTTGGAGATGGTAATTCCAATTACTTCAACCTTATATTTCTCTGCCGCATATTTTCCAAAACTGCCCCAGCCACAACCAATATCAAGTATTCTCATTTCGGGTTGCAATCCTAATTTCTGACAAACTAAATCTAACTTGTTCTCCTGAGCTTCATCGATCGTATGACAATCTTTCCAATAAGCACAACTATAAACCATTCTCTTGTCAAGCATATTTTTAAATAGTTCATTATCCAAGTCATAATGTTTCTCTCCAATCTGGAGAGCTCTCTTTTTTGACTGCATATTAAAAACTCTTGCCAGTAAGACCTTAAGAAGCAATATCCAGCTCCGTTTGACGTTATTCTCTATTTGAGAACGAAGAGTTCGGTAAAAGAATTCATCTAGTTTCTCGCAATCCCACCATTCATCCATATAGGACTCTCCAAGACCAAGTGAACCCTCAGTTAAGACTCTGCGATAAAACTTCTGATTATGAACTCTTATATCCCAAGGATTATTTCCATTAATCTTTACCCCTGCTAAAGATAATATTTTCTCTGAAGTATTTTCTAATTTATCTGTTTTCATTAGATTCCGTCCTGCCTTCTAGTTAGTTCTTTCTTTCGATTTCGCTTGAAGAACACGGAGTCCGCCTAATTGACCGAAAGCTATTGAATTCTACCATCAACCGTGGTTACAATCCACTGCATCTGCACTCCCAATCCATGAACAGCTGAACCGAGTATTCTAGCGCGTTAAACAATTCGCCCAATTATGTAACTTGGTATCCGGGGGGCTCTTTGGGCTCATACCGCGGAGTTGGTAGATTCCAATCCAACTCTTGCTTGGCTATTGCAGAAGAGCCTCCGTCAAGCCAGGTACCTCCTCAGTGCCAACAGGAACGGTGATGCTCGAACCTTCGAAATCATCACCAAGGGGCTCATACCGTTCGCCCAGACACTCGGCGAGGAACGCCTCAGCTATAGCGAAGAACGACAGGGTATTCTCCGGCCTGGCGAAGCCATGTCCCTCGTCCGGGTACAGCACATAGGTTACCGCTATGCCCCTCTCCTGCATTGCTTGGACTATCTGGTCGGCCTCAGCCTGCGGGACACGCGGGTCATTGGCGCCTTGGCCAATCAGCAGCGGCCGCTGAATCCGGTCCACGTAGGTCAGCGGGGAGCGTTCGGTCAGTAGCGCACGGCCCTCTTCTGTTCTGTGGTCGCCAATGCGCGTTGCAAACAGCTCGATTTGCGGTGCCCAGTACGGTGGGATCGTCTCCATCCATGTAACCAGGTTTGATATCCCCACGATGTCTACGCCGCAGGCAAATCTCTCTGGGGTGAACGTCAGGCCCACCAGTGTGGCGTATCCGCCGTAGCTACCGCCCATGATGGCCACCTGCTCTGGGTCAGCGACCCCTTCTTGGATAGCCCAATCAACGGCGTCGAGGAGATCGTCGTGCATCTTCCTGCCCCACTCCAGGTTGCCGGCGTTGATAAATGCCTTGCCGAATCCGGTGGAACTACGGAAGTTGACACTCATCACAGCGTAGCCACGGTTGGCTAACCACTGATGTATGGAGTTGTAGCCCCAGTTGTCACGAGACCACGGACCGCCGTGCACATACAGCACCATCGGCAGAGGCTTAGCGGGATAGCCGTCGCCATCACTGTCACTTTCCATCGGCAGCGTGTAGTAGCTCACCAGGTTCAGCCCATCACGCGATTCGATGACCACGGGGTGCATTTTTGCCAGAGGTAAACCCTCCAGCTCCCCTCGATGTGTGAACAGGAACTGCGCTTCTTGCGCCTCGCGGTCGTAGCGGTAGTAGCGCACAGGGCCATTGTCCATGAGGTAGACGACCATCCAGTATCTATCATCGAGTGTCCGACTCGTAACCTCGACATCGCCGTCGGCAACCGTGCGCAGGTAGGCCAGGTCTTCCGCAATGGACTCGTCGAGGATCTGCCAGTGCTTTCGCTCGTAGGTGAAAGCGACGGCCTCGACGTTCTTCTCCATCGGATGAATCATGACATCGCTAAGGTCCGCCTTGGGGTCCTCCGCAATCAAGGTCTGCTCGTCGGTCTCTAGGTCCAGCGCGAACAAAGCGGAGGTGTCTCGGCCACGGCTATCAATCATGTAGAGAATCTTGCCTGTCTTGTCGAACCAAACGGGGGAAGTGGTGAGTATGTCTTCCATTGGGATATCCATAAACGGTCCCCAGCCTCCTTCTTCCGTCGGACTGAGTATCTCGTTGCCTCCGTCGGGTGTGAGTCGCATGGCAAAGCGCACATCATAATCGTCGTCGATGACGAAGGCCAGGAATCCCTCGTTTTCCAAGATGAGAGTCCTCTTGCCAGTGTCCATGTTGACACGGTAGAGGTCGTGAAGCTGAGGGACGCGGTCATTGAGCGCGATGAGGATCTCGTTGGGGAACTTCGGGCTGACTGCCTGGATTCGGGCCTGCACACCCTCCACGGGAGTAAGGTCTATCGTCTCGCCGGTATTCAGGCTCACGCTATAGACCCGCCAGTTCTCATCACCAGCCTGGTCCTGAAGGTAGAGGATGTGTTCGTTGGTGTAGGCCCAGAAGTAGATGCGGATGCCACGGTTGGTATCGTCCGTGACCGGCTCGGCTGCCGTGGGGTCATTGGCCGACCCCACCCAGACGTTCATCACGTCGTTCACCGGGGCTCGGTAGCTGATTTTTGTCCCGTCAGGACTGAGTCGGACAAAGGATTTGTCCGGGTTGCCAAAAAGCACTTCTCGTGGAATGAGTTCAGGTTCAGGTGCAGCACAGGAAGAGATGAGAGCTGCCACTAAAGCCAAAACCAGTAGACAAGGAATTATGATCCTTTTCATTGTTACACTCCTTTCACCTTAAAGTTTACTACATTATCTTTCCACTAGGAATCTGGAGGATGGCTGGTTTTGCAAAAGAAACAAAGTTGACCGTCAGGTCAACCTTTCTACCGATGCAAAGGTCATACTAGTATGACTTAAAGGCGGAGTTATGCCTTCTTTAACACCCTGAGTCACGGCTTCAGTGCATGTCAACAGCGTCAGGCTTTTGGGGGTTTTCCCTCATCCGTTCAGATTATGTGGATTGCACAATCCGCTATTTCGTGCAATTAGGCACGAAACCACATTAAGTATACGAACAGAACGACACTCTTTGAGATTAGAACGAACTGGTCGGTATTCATGGCCCGGGTCTTCGTCTTACATGATTTCAGATTAGTAGTAGTGCTAGAGCGCACGTAGGTGATTTGGCTAGCGTATTCTTGGGCATTCTGTCTATTGCTATTCTTGGTGGCGAACCCAGATGTATCGCCAGACGGCCATCAAGTTTCCGATGCAGTCCGCAAATATCTCTCGCGTGGTTTTAGCTAGAATGTCATCGTTTCGCTTTTTGGGATTGTCAAGAGGAAAAAGCTTCCGCCCACGCTTCTTGCTCTCTATACAGACATCTATCATGAACCTCATCAGTCCGGTTCCGGAGATAATCGGGACCCTAATAGCTTGACCTTTCTTGCAATCATCGAGGCAGAAACTAACATCATCTGAGTACTTTGTATTGTCAACTCTGTCCTTAGCCCAAGCACGAGGTATGATTTCCTCTCGAATAGCAACGGGTGTAACGGCATTGTCCCAGAGCTGTTCAAGCTTTCCATGCGCGTCTTTATCCATGTACTTCCCGCTTGGTTTATCGGACCCCTTCCGTCGGCTCGGTTCTGTGTCCCTACCTTTGGTAGGCGGATCATCCCGGAGATCACAGTGCATAGGAACGTGAGCATCAACGACGTAGTGACTGATAAGCAGATAATTGTACATTATCTGCCTGAGGTCGAACTGGTCGTTGTAATCGCGAAGTTTGGACATACTCATGATTTGTTGGGCAAAGTGGTCTATTCGGTACGGTAGGCCGCCAGCGAACTTATAATAGACTACGCCGTCTCTTTCAAATTTTGGCTTGTCTACCAGACCATGATTGGGAAACTCGTCGTCCATGAAGAGTTTGAAAATGTGATACGGATCGTTGTCACACAAGATATCGTCTGGTGCCCAGCTAGCTTCCGAAATCCAATCCTGGTAGTACTTCAAGATGCGCTGGCGATCTGTGGCCATGTTGCGCTCCTTTGTCTTTCGAGAACGTGTAAGGTGCTTACCATTCTCTAAGATTGTATTGTCCACGCTCTGCTTGGTGAACTCGATTGCCTTTGCAGCAAGATAGATGTGTGTATTGTGTTTCATTGTCAGAATTCCTCCTTTATTGCTTTACGAATACGGTTTCAGCTGTTCTCCTTCCATTGTGGCCGCTGCTGCCAGATTCATCGTCAATTCAAATCCTCAGACTACCTATTCTTGTTTAAAGCATATTCTGGTATCGGCCAATCCCATACTTCTTGTTTGCTTAAGTAGTACCATCTCCGGAGAGCGGTATCTGCCAGCGCATATCCCCAGTTGATAAGATGCCCTTGCTCTTCATTGGAAAAGGCATTCAGCCGAGTACGTATGTTCTTCAGGGACATTGTCGTCTTGTTGTCTTGCACCATTGAATCCTCAAGCCCGTAGCTGTCAATCTCGCACCTAATCCCCCAGTAGGCACCACCGTACTCAAGGTGGTTCCCGTCTTTGTCTATCTTCTTGTAGTTATCAATCAAGGTACGCTTTCTCAAAGCACGAGTCTGTTCTGTTATTATGGAAGTCACGCGCACGGACTGCTTAAGCCAGTTCCCTCGAGGATTGTCCCTGACCCCAAACGGCGCTCCAGCATTACAGACAAACACATTCTTGAACCCATCATTCCAGACAGCTTCGAGCCCCATGTTGTCGTACACTCCGCCATCAGTGAGCACCACCTTCCTCCGGAATTCCTCATAGTCATATAGAAAAGCCCCCTTTGTTCTCTCCCAGTCGTCCGGGTTGCACTCGATCGTCACAGGGGAAAGAAATGGCGGAAACGCACTGGATGCTGCCACGGCTTAAGCCAACGTCAATCTGACGTTGGGCAACATGCCGACCTTGTAGTCTGCTATCGAGGACTTAGAGATACGAACACTAGCCCCAGTTTGAAGACTGGTGGCATAAAAGATGAACTCGGGGCCTTTACCTTGGGTAGGAATATCCTGGAGCGTTCTCGAACCAAAGAGTCGCTTTGCATACGCCTCCGCAATCTTGTCTCCTATTGACTTGCGAGGAGACAGAACCCCACGTATGCCGGCCATTATGTCGAGGCCTTTGGAGCAGAACTCTTGAAGAGGATCTGCGATGACTGTTCTGAAATTACCAGCGATATGAGTATCTCTGCTGAAATCAAGATCTTTCCATTTCATCGCGAGCAAGGCTGACGTTATGGAACCTCCAGATACACTGGTTATGCGGTTGATGCGGGCTAACAAGCCAAATTCGTTCAGCCGCCATAGACTCCCCAGAGTGAAGAGTGTAGCACGATACCCCCCGCCCGATAATGCCAGAGCGAATTCCTTGTTTCTATCCCCCATAATGACCTCCTTCCAGCCCACTTCAGTGGACTGCCTCGGTGTTCTGCAAAGTGCAGCAGTGCAGCCGGGGCAGGTGTTCGACCTTATAGGTAGAAACCATTATACTGCACCTAGCCAAATCATCTGGTTGCTTTCTCAGAGGCACGGTCTGGCAACAGATGTAGACAAAAGCCCCTTCCAGGAAACAGATACCCTGCCATCCGCTGGCAATGTTCGTTGGCTTGAACTCAACTGCGTTTGCGGGTAGCAATGCGTTACGTCGTGCAATACCAGCAGGGTCTGCCCAATGTCGCAGACCTTCGTGAGCTGAGGTAACAAAATGAGTGATTGTTACAACGAGCTATATTTGGCGCGTGGCGAGGACGCCTTCGGGAGTTGAATACTTTCACATCAATAATTTTGTGAGGCAAACACTCACTCTGCTGCACGCTGCTCGTGGCTAGCTTTATCAAGGATTTCTCTAAGCACTGCTTCCAAGTGAGGAGGTAGCTTGCAGAGCATCATTTGAATTGGCCCCGTTCCTAACCTGCTTGCTCGACGCCGAATCAATTGGTAGAAGTCATCATCCGTAAAAACCATCACTTTTTTTACACTCTCTGGGACTGCCTTGAGATAGCCGATTTCCAATAAGGCCTTCCGAACCCCACCCGTGTTCTCTCGCCCTGTCCTTGTTTTTGCTCTATTAGACAGAATGGCTGCGACTATGGAAGCGTTCTCTGCAACAGCATCAAAAGTATAACTTCCGCCGGTTGTTAACTGAATAGGTTTTTCCTTGAAGACATGCCCGGGGAACTGCTTTGAAAGGCAGTTACGCACATGGGGTTCGATTGCAGTCTTTATCTTGGTTGTATTTGCCATATACCACCTCCTTTGGGATTATACCACTGCCAGATTGCACCGATCGAGACAGTTTAACGAAAGTCAGTTTTGTTCAATTACCACCGGACAGGCGACCTATTTGTAGGCAATGATTCAGTTGGTTACACGAAACGTCATTTCGTGTAGCGAACTCAGTTGATGACCTGCGTACCTTGCTCAATGAGAGCTCACTGGCAGAGAGGAAGTCGTTTATCAGGAGCTTCGTCAAGGAAGTAACGGCGACAGGTGATGAAGTGCTGCTGACATATACCATGCCGCTGCCGCCCGCAGGTATATCGCAAGAGACGGCGGGAGTTCTTTCTACTGTCCAGTATGGTGGGCCATTGTGGACTCGAACCACAGACCCCGGTCTTATCAGGACCGTGCTCTAACCAACTGAGCTAATGGCCCCCCAGAAAGTATAGCTTTTGTCGTGAGCAAGTGTCAAGGCTAAATCGGCTGCTTGCTGACGTTCTCCGATTACTTCAGCATCTAAGCATTCACCTAAAATGTCGCGCTGCAAGAGAAGTAGTGATATTGAAATAGAC
>JADHXB010000062.1 GCA_016783155.1 Dehalococcoidia bacterium | reverse complement strand
CATAAAGAGAACGGTTAAAGGCGTCTAACTGACTACCAGCATCATTGATGTAATATTCCCTCTCTACAGCGTAGCCAGCAGCACTGAGCACATTAGCCAGAGTGCTACCCATGACAGCACCACGACCGTGGCCGACATGAAGAGGTCCAGTGGGATTAACGCTGACAAACTCAATTTGAACAGACCTGCCACCACCCATGTCAATATCGCCATAGAAATCGCCGGCATCCAGAACGGCATCTACCTGTTTTGTCAACCAATCGGAGCTGAGTTTAAAATTAATGAAGCCCGGAGCGACAACAACCATTCTGGAAACCTCTGGCAGTGGAGGCAGAAACTCGAGAATCTTCTCAGCTATTGCCGGAGGCGCTATATCCGCTGTCCTGGCCAGCTTCAGTGGTAGACTGGAGGCATAATCGCCATGTTCCGGATTCTGCGGACGTTCTACGATAAACTCAGGCAAGGTTGTAACAACAAGCACTCCTTCTTGTTGAGCCTGTGTTACAGCCTGCTTTAAAGCTTCAGCCAGTTTGTGTTTAATAATCATGAATCTTAAAGGTTCTCCTCTCACTTGAAGGGAGAGAGGATTCTTGGGATTTTCTCGCTTCGAGATCCTTCGCCGCGCTCAGGATGACAGGCAAAGGTCTCAGGATGACAAGCAGGGTTGCTGGGCACCCCTATATATTAGAACTAACAACATCAACTTTCAAATCAGCTCAACTCACCGCCGATTTGCCAGACACGGGCTAGCTCTTTAGCCATGAGCACATGCTCAGGCATCGTGAGACTAGAATCTTTCTGAAAAAGGGCGATTGCCTCATTTCGAGCCAACTCCAGAAGCGGAGTATCAGATAATCTGGCCATTCGGAGGTCTGGTAAACCGCTCTGGCGGGTACCGAAGAATTCACCTGGCCCTCGTAGCTCCAGGTCTTTCTCAGCTAAAATGAAGCCATCCTGAATTCCTTCTATGGCTTTCAACCTCTCGCTCCCTTCGGGTGAGGGCTTCTCAGCCAGAAGCAAACAGTAACTCTGTTTTTCACCCCGCCCCACACGACCCCGAAACTGATGCAACTGCGACAGGCCAAAACGGTCGGCTGCCTCTACCAGCATAACAGTAGCGTTAGGCACATCAATGCCGACCTCCACTACAGGTGTAGACACCAGAATATCAAGCTTCCCATCCCGGAAGCTTTGCATCACTTTTTCTTTATCGCTTGCCGCCATCCGTCCATGGAGCAAGCCAAGCCTCAAGTCGGGAAAAACCTCCCTAGACAAGCGTTCATACTCAACAACTGCCGCCTTGGCTTCTATGCTTTCTGATTCCTCAATAAGGGGACAAATGATGAAAGCCTGTTGCCCGGCGAGGGTTTGCTTATGAATAAAGTCATAAGCCTTACCTCTCTGCTCAGGCCTAAGCCACTTTGTCTTTATCTCCTGCCGTCCCGGAGGTAATTCATCTATAACCGAAAGGTCTAAATCACCATAAAGAGTCAGCGCCAGAGTCCGTGGAATAGGCGTAGCTGTCATCACCAGTATATGTGGATTGAACCCTTTCTGACGCAATGCCAGGCGCTGCAAAACGCCAAAACGGTGCTGCTCATCAATCACCACCAGCCCCAGCCTGGAAAACTCTACCGCCTTTTGAATGAGGGCATGTGTGCCGATAATAATATCTATCTTGCCTTCTTGAATCTGCTGATGTAACGCCTCTTTCTCCTTCTCGCTCAGGCTTCCGGTCAGCAGAGCAAAGGTAACAGGGTGAGAAAAAAGCCCCTGGTAGCAGCAAACATTGCCCTGTTCATCTTTTTCATTGCTTATCTTAGACAGAAGCTGGCAAATAGTCTTGAAGTGTTGATCAGCCAGTATCTCAGTTGGCGCCATGAACGCCCCCTGGTAGCCGTTATCAGCAGCTACCAACAGAGCCGCCGTAGCCACCACAGTTTTGCCACTGCCCACATCTCCCTGGAGAAGTCGCGACATGGGTCTCGACTCTTGTAGGTCAGCTAGAATGCCCTCAAGCACTCGCTGCTGCGCTTGGGTTAACTCGAAAGGCAATGAATTCAAGAATTTAGTGAGCCTATCTCTTTTTATGTTGAAAGCGTTACCCGGTTGACTTTCCTGCCAGTCACGCTTTTTGCCGAGCACACCTAATTGGAGAAGGAAAAGCTCATCGAAAGCCAGACGCCTTCTCGCCTCAGCCTTCACCGAATAGCTATCGGGATAATGAGCCTTGATAATCGCCTCAGGTAAATCCAGGAGTCGACATCGGCTCTTGATTTCCTGTGGCAGAAAATCGGTCACCTGCCATACCCAATCATCGAGAACTTTCTTCACTACATTTCGCACCTGCCGCGGATATAAACCTCGAGTCAAGGGGTAAACAGGCACCAGGCGGCCGGTATGAATCAACTCCTTGTCCTCAACCAGCTCCCACTCCGGTGATTCAAACACCTTATTCCCTTTAAACTCAGATACCGTGCCGCTGAGCACCAGTTGAGCATTAGTGGGAAAGTTCTTAGCCAGAAAGGGTTGATTAAACCAAACTGCCCTCATATTGCCTGTCTCATCGCCAATGATGGCTTCAGTACCCTGTCGAGATCCCAGCCTGGCTATTCGAGCCTCCCATACCGTAGCCAAAACAGTCTGTTCTTCAGCAACTTCAAGCTCAGCAATAGGTTTTCTCTGGCTGTAATCGAGATGACGCCTGGGAAAGAAATAAAGTAAGTCACGAATTGTATGTACCCCCAGCTTAGCCAGCCTGCTGGCTGAGCTGGCAGCAATACCTTTAACGATGGTTACCGGCGAATCTAACCCTTTATCGCCGTTCGAAGAACGGGTTGCGGGACCTGCCGATGACCGACTCACTACCTTAGAACGAGCCTGGCTCTTTTTTGCCAGCGCTTTTCCCACTGCTGTTTCGGCGCGAGTCAGCCAATCAAGTACGTCTTTTATCCACGCCTTACGCTTATCTACATCCCACTCAGCATAGCTGGATTCAGCAATCTGAAGCTTGTTGAAGTAAACCAGCAGTTCAGGAGAATTTATCTTGTCTCTAGTTTCTCTCGCCCATTTACGAAGGTATTTGTCGAGCCCGCCCAATACCGTGGTGTTAGTATAGTTTCTCTGGCATTCCATTCGGAGGATGGTGCGCAACGGTTCGACATCTATGAGCGAAGAGGCTGTCACCTGTTTTAACCTTCTATAAGTACCGGAGGTCCCCACTGCTGAGCCAGTTCTGGAATTAAATCAAACCCAGCATCGGATACAATTTTGACCGAAGCCGTAAACGTCCTGTAAGTATCATTCCAGAGAAACTATGTAGCGGTAGTGAGGTTGCCCACCGGATACCATCTCCACCTGCTTGTCAGGATACTTATCACAGACTTTCTGAATAAGCTGCTCCGCCTGATCCGCTTCAACGTCGGTGCCATAATACACGGTCACCACCTCTGCTGAGGCAATGCCTGCCTTATCAATAGCTTCAAAGAGAATATCATCCGGGTTATCACCGACAGCAACTAAATTTTCATCATCCACAATTGCAATAGCTTGCCCCTTCTTTATCTTCAACCCCTGCAACTGGGTGCTTCGTGCTGCCTCGGTAATTTCCACAGTTTTCACCGTGGCAATAGCCTCCTCCATAGCCTTAACGTTTTCCTCCATGCCTCCTTCATAATTAAAAGCGATGAGAGCAGCTATCCCCTGAGGCATAGTTTTAGATGGTATCACAGCTATTTCTTTTGATGTGAGCGAGTGGACCTGAGACGCAGCCAGAATGATATTCTTATTATTGGGTAACAGAATTATCTTCTGTGACGGCACCGGCTCAACTGCCTGAGCTATCTCCTGTACGCTGGGATTCATTGTCTGCCCACCCGGAACTATCGCCGCCGCTCCTAAACTCCGGAAGACCTCTCTCATGCCGCTCCCGGCAGCAACAGCCACCACACCTATCTCCAAGCTTGGCAACCTTCCCTTCTGCATCTCAACAAAGCCAACATGCTGGTCGTCCATATTCTGAATCTGTAGCTGATGCAAAGCTCCCAATGAAGTGGCATAACGTATAATATCGCCAGGGTCATAGGTATGGATATGAACTCTAATAGTGGTCTCATCACCAACGACGACGACAGACTGACCTTTGCTTTCCAGCTTCTTTCTGATTTTATCAGGATTGAGTTTATGGCCTCCGAGCAAGAAGTTAGTACAATATCCATAGGGCTCCTCTGCTTCAGCCACAAGTGGAGCTGCCTTAGCAGCCACAGGCAACTCAGCAGCAATAAGCTGCGGCCTTCGGTATTTCATTTCCTCTACCTTTCCTTCTAAATAACGAAGTACGCCCTCCAGCAATACATATACACCCTGCCCTCCTGCATCTACTACGCCAGCCTCACGCAGCACATCTAGCAGAAGAGGTGTCTTAGCCACCGAATCCCTAGCCGCCTCTACAGCAGCCTCTGTTACCTTAATCAAGTCATCCGGAGCAGTCCGTGCAACTTCCCCGGCAGCTTTGGATGCATCTTTAATCACCGTCAGCATAGTCCCTTCTACCGGCTGCGATAGCCCTCTATAGGCAGCGCGCGATGCCTCATCCAGCGCCATTGCCCAATCAGTTCCGGTGATATGCTCCTTCTCATCAAGCCCCTTAGCTAACCCACGGAAAAACTGGGACAGGATTACGCCCGAATTTCCTCGAGCGCCCATCAAAGCGCCTTGAGCCATCGCCTTGGCTACGGCAGAGACACTGCTTTCTGAAACCCGGTCGGCTTCCTCTATGACCGAGCGCACGGTGAGAAACATGTTCGTTCCGGTATCACCATCAGGCACAGGAAAAACATTTATGGCATTGATGTCGGGAACGCTTTTCTCCAGCCAGCTGCTACCAGCGGCAAACATATCCTTAAACTCCTGACCGCCACAGGAATGAATCTGCTTCATCTCATATCCTTTGTATAATCTGGAAATTGTGGTATAATTCTACTCCTGTTGTCAAGAGCGACTTAAGGAGTTAACCATTTGGCTACAAAATGCGATATCTGCGGCAAAACAGCACACTTCGGTAATAGGGTAAGCCATTCGAAACAGCATACCAGACGACGCTGGCTGCCTAATATTCAAGCAGCCACTATTGTGGTTAATGGAAAACCTAAGCAACTTAATCTGTGTACCCGCTGCCTGCGCACTCAACATAAGCTAGCCCGATAAACCAAGTGATTTCCTCATCTCCTGCAACGCCTTCCCCGCCCCCTGCTTAGAGCCAAAAATCGCAGCTCCGGCAACCAGAACTTCAGCTCCGGCTTCAGCCACCTTTGGAGCTATGCTTGCAGTGATACCACCATCCACCTCTAGCTCCACCCTGGCTTGTCTGTCATCCAGCACCTTCCGCAGCCGTGCTATCTTGCCCATCATACTGCCGATGAAAGCCTGACCGCCGAATCCAGGATTAACAGTCATAACCAGTACCAGGTCGAGCAAAGGGAGAACTTCATCTAATGAGCTTATGGGAGTGGCTGGATTCAACGACACTCCGACCCTTACTCCCAGGTCCTTTATTGCCTCGACCAAGCGGTGCAGATGTGTGGCAGCTTCAACATGGACGGTGATAATATCGGCGCCGGCTTCAGCAAACTGTGAAATATGAGCCTCCGGTTGTTCGATCATTAAATGTACATCCAGCGGCAGGTCGGTCCAGGAACGAAGTGATGCCACCACAGGAGCACCGATGGTTATATTTGGCACAAAATGCCCATCCATCACATCAACATGAATGTAATCAGCACCGGCTTTGGTTACCTCAGCAACTTGTTCACCAAGACGGCTGAAATCAGCGGAAAGAATCGACGGTGCCAGTTTAATTCGCCTGCTTGCCATTCCTCTTCCCAACAAGTTTTCTTGCCCGCAACAAGGCAGCTGCCACCTGTTTGGGAGCAGTGCCGCCGGCAGCATTGCGAGCCTCAACTGAAGTTTTCACCGTAATGCCGTACACATCGTCGGCAAAAAGAGGTGAAAAACCACGATACTCATCCAGGCTCAGCTCCTGAAAGCCTTTGTTCTTACTTATGGCATATCGCACCAGCTTGCCCACAATATCATGCGCCTGGCGAAAAGGTAACCCCTTTCTCACCAGATAGTCAGCGAGGTCGGTAGCCAGTATATAGCTGCCTGACATCGCCTGCTGCATCCGAGCAGTATTGACTTTCAACGTCTTTATTAACCCGGTGAAAACTTCCAAGGTTGAAAGGAGCGTGTCCACGGTATCAAAAAGCCCCTCTTTGTCTTCCTGTACATCCCGATTGTAAGCCAGCGGCAGTCCCTTCATCACCGTCAAAAGTCCCATCAGATTGCCATAGACCCTGCCCGTCTTACCTCTGGCTAGCTCCACCACATCCGGGTTCTTCTTCTGAGGCATGATGCTGCTGCTCGTAGCATACGCCTCGTCGAGCTCCACGAACCCGAACTCAGCCGAAGACCACAGCACCATTTCCTCCGCTAACCGGGACAGATGCATCATCGTTATGGCGGCAGCAGCTTCATATTCAAGGACAAAATCCCGGTCAGACACAGCATCAAGGCTATTGGCGCTTATGTCACTGAAGCCAAGCTTTTTAGCTACGAAATTGCGGTCCACGGAATAAGCTACTCCGGCTAGAGCCCCACTACCCAGCGGCAGGACATCGGCACGTTTTAAGCAATCCTGAAATCTCACCACATCCCGCTGCAACATCTCAAAGTAAGCTAAAAGATGATGGGCAAAAAGGATGGGCTGAGCCTGTTGCAGATGGGTATATCCAGGCATAATGGCAGCTTTGTTAGCCTCAGCTATATCCAGCAGTGCCCGCTGAAAATCTCTTAGTCCGCTTACAGTCTCCGAAATGGCTTCCTTTGTGAAAAGGCGCATGTCCAGAGCTATCTGGTCATTTCTGGAACGGGCAGTATGCAGCTTGCCCGCCACGTCGCCTATTTTCTCAAACAGGCGGCTCTCAATACTCATGTGTATATCCTCAAGCTCAGGCTTGAATTCGAGTTTCCCTTTCTCAATCTCATCTCGAATCGCGACAAGTCCTGAAACAATAAGCTCAGCGTCTTTTTTCGATATCAGCCCCTGTTTGGCTAACATCTGAGCATGTGCAATACTCCCGTCAATATCCTGCTTATACAGCCGCCAATCAAAGGGGATGGAGGCAACATATTTCTCCACCGTTTTATCAACCCCCTTATGAAAGCGGCTGCGCAGGTGACTTTTAAAATCATCTTTTCTAGTCATTTTCTTTAACACGCCAGTTTAAAAAGCTGGCACCGCCTCCCTCTCAGTCTCAAGTTTTCTTTTTCGGCTTCTGCTCTTTACCCTCACCACCCTGCACCTTCGCCTGAACTTTTGCCGGCAGTCCCCACAGGTGAATAAAACCGGGTGCGGCGCCCTGGTCGAAAACATCACCCTTATCATAAGTAGCCAGGCTATAATCATACAGCGAGACGGGAGATTTTCTGCCGACCACAATACAGTTTCCTTTAAAAAGCTTGACTCTTACTGTGCCGGTGACATGCTTTTGAGCCCGGTCCACGTAAGCAGCCAGGTCTCGACGCAATGCAGTAAACCACAGCCCATTATAGATGATGTCAGCGTACTCACTGGACACCTTTTCATTGAAACGGAGCTGCTGATGAGATAAAGTCATGGCTTCCATGGCTTGATGGGCTTTCAACAGAACCGTAGCTGCCGGGGCTTCGTAAATTTCCCTCGACTTTATCCCCACCAACCTGCTTTCCACATGGTCAATTCTCCCTACGCCGTGTTTGCCGGCCGTTTCATTAAGCCGCTGAATAAGAGCCACACCATCTAATTTCTTACCGTTAAGGCTGACCGGTATCCCTTCCTCAAAGCCGATTTCCACGTAATCAGGCTTATCCGGAGATACCGCCGGTGACTTAGTCCAGGCAAAAACATCCTCCGGAGGCTCAACCCACGGGTCTTCCAGCACACCGCACTCTATGCTCCTGCCCCAGAGATTTTCATCTATCGAATAAGGACTGCTGACCTTAATCGGTATAGGGATGTCATGCTTCTCAGCGTAGGCAATCGTCTCTTCTCGTGTCATGCCCCATTCTCGTGCCGGCGCTACGATCTTCAGTTCCGGAGCCAGAGCGATGACACTCACATCGAAGCGAACCTGGTCATTGCCTTTGCCCGTAGAGCCGTGAGCTACAGCAACAGCTTTTTCTTTTCTGGCAGTATCTACCAGCATTTTAGCTATCAGTGGGCGACCGAGCGCTGTAGCCAACGGATACTGCCCCTCATAAATGGCATTCGCCTTGAGAGCCGGAAAGACAAAGGAATCGACAAAAATTCCTTTGGCATCCACCGTTAATGCCTTGACCGCCCCTGTCTTCAGCGCCTTCTTCTGAATAGCCGGTAGCTCGCCAACACCACCTATATCTGCGGTAAGAGCGATGACCTCCATCTTATACTTATCCGCCAGCCATTTTATGGCTACCGAAGTATCCAGACCCCCACTATAAGCCAGTACCACCTTATCTGCCATTGTCATAACCTCCGGCTGAGAACTGTTTCCAAAATGCCCAGTGCTTCATCGACATCTTTCTCAGTGATAATAAGCGGCGGCATAAACCGCAATACATTCGTCTTGAC
>JADHXB010000061.1 GCA_016783155.1 Dehalococcoidia bacterium | reverse complement strand
CTTCACCACCATGATGCCTGCAGCCAAGACCGCGCTCGAGGAAATCAGAAAAAGTCTTTAAGCAGAGAAGAGACTTTATCTGTCATTGCGAGGGGCAAAACCCCCGAAGCAATCTCAGAGATTGCCACGCTTCGCTCGCAATCACAAAAAGGAGTCGTTCAACAATCTACAAAAGAGTAGTTTAAGCTTCTCACCTATTGCCATAGTGTTACGCCATGATATTATAGTGTTGTGGCAGTTACCTATGTCCCTTATAAAGCCAAGAAACTTCTAAACACCTACAAGCATATAGATGGTGGCTGGTTCTGGAATAAGTATTCAGCCTATCCATACGTCGGCTGCCAGTTTGGCTGTGAGTTCTGCTACGAACGGGAGCCCAAATACCTGCCTTACCCAGACCCCGATGACTTCGACAAAGTTATAAAGATAAAGCTCAACGCCCAGGAGCTGCTCAGGAAAGAGCTATCCAAGGTGCCTGTAGACCTAATATCCACCGGTGACTACCAGCCGGCGGAAAAGGAATTCAAGCTTTCGCGCAAGCTGCTGGAGGTAGCTCTTGAGATGGGATTCCCCATACTCATTTTGGAGCGCTCACCTTTGATAACCAGAGACCTCGACTTAATTAAGGCGATAAACAGAAAATCATTCGCCGCCGTTCTCTTTTCCGCCAGCTTTGCCGATTCCAAGAGTGCCAAGGAAGTGTTTGAACGCAAATCGCCAGCGGTGAAGCTCCGCTACAAGGCAATGGAGCAAATCTCCAGCCAGGGCATCTTGACCGGCACTGCTTTTATGCCCATACTGCCTTTTATCTCCGACTTAGAGATAAACCTGGAAGCAGTGGTCAAAATGACCAGGGATTACGGCGGGAGCTTCGTCTTGGCCGGCAGCCTTACCCTTTCCGGCTATCAGAAAGAACGCTACCTCAGTGTGGTGTCCAGGAACTATCCGGAACTCATGCCCAAATATGACGAGCTTTATCAAGGGAACTATCAGCCATCAGGTGCCTACTGGGGTTTAATTGCCAACAAGGTTAGAGAGCTATGCCACAAGCATGGCATAAATGATAGGATGCCTCGCTGGATTCCGCAAGGTCACCTCGCCACAAACAAAAGGATAGCCGAGAAGCTGTTTCTCAGAGTCTACGACCTTGAGCTGGAGATGGAGAACAAGAATAAGATCTGGGCTTATCGCAAAGCCGCCTGGACTATAGACGAACTGGACAGGGACATTGAAGAAGTATATGCTGCTCAAGGAATCGAAGGGCTGCTAGCCATCCCCAACATAGGCAAACAGCTAGCCGGGGAAATCGAGGCTGTGCTGAAAGAATAGAAACAGAAATGGGCATCTGGGATAGATACGCCGAATTTGTCTACAGGGTAGCCACCGGAGGCAGAAGGCGCAGATTTCTGGCGACGCCGCTTCTCGCTGCATTCTACTTCGGGCTGGTAGTGCTATTTGTTTTCGCTTCTTTTTGGGTGGATGAGTGGCTTCCCTTCTTCCATTTCGACTCTACCTGGTGGAGCCTGGGACTGTCCCTGCTTCTCCTTGTTCCCGGCTGTCTCATCATGCTCTGGCCAGTCATGCAGTTCTTTCGAGCCAGAGGCACACCCGTCCCCCTCAACCCACCGCAAAAGCTCATTGCCACCGGACTCTATGCCTATATCAGGAACCCGATGATCCTTGGCTTGTTGCTACTGCTGCTGGGACTGGGAGTTCTATTTGGCTCGCTGTCCCTCATTTTCATCTTCACACCGCTTTTCATAGTACTCAACGTCCTTTACCTCAAAGCTATTGAGGAAAAAGAGATGGAGAAGAAGTTCGGCGAGGAATACCTGGAATACAAGAAAAGGGTCCCCATGTTCATCCCCAGCCTGAGGAGACGGAAATAACTAAACCTCAGAAGCTAGTAGCGTCCCGCTTATGAATGCTTTTCCCAAACAAGAAGGGCTCACCGCCTTGTGGTACCATTTCCCGAGTGAGGCTAAAGTCCACCGCTTGATTAGCTTGAGCGTACTCTCTAACAACAACGTAGTGTGACCTTTTGAGGTCGCCTTGGGGGCTTTGGGCGAGGCTAAAGCCTCGCGCTACATGTTTCTTATTTTATGGTAATGGCACTATTGTAGGTAAAACATGTCTACCTGAACGAGAGCATCATACGACTGTGGCGCTTACGGGTGTATAGGTTAGGCAAGGATTACTCCCGCAATGTAGCACAGTGAGCCGTTTTCAGGTAATATTTATAGCCAAGAAGCGGGATGGAACATCGTCCCAGCTGGGCTCAAGGTGGAGCTAGAAAGAAGCTGTTAAATGGACTCTTTAATTTATCAAGATAAACCACGCTATGATATATGGATGAAAGCCATCATGGCACTCCCCCTGTTCTTTGTCGTCATAGCGGCGCTTTATCTGGCCAGCAACGAACCCGAGGCAGCAATTGGCATGTTTGGCACGGCTGCTCTCATGGCCGCCGTCTATTGGGCGGTGTTCCCCCGAAAATACCGCATACTTGATAGTAAGATCGCAATCGTGCTGGGTGGACCCTTCTCTTTGAATATCCTCTTCGATAACATCGAAACCGCCAAAGCGCCCGAGGGGGCGACCGTTGGGATTAACTTCGCGAGTTCATTCTCAAGTAAGAATGCTGTGCAAATCGTCCGCAGAAAAGGACTGAACGTTAATATAACCCCAAGTAACCGGGAACTGTTTCTTGAAAACCTTGACAAGGCACTAAGTAACTGGAGAAGTCACAGTGTGGAGAGCGCCTAGCAACCTTTTTGTCATTCTGAGCCCTACGGGCGAAGAATCATAGTGAGCTGTCCTTGCGAGGAGCGCAAGCAACGAAGCAATCTTTTGTCGTTTTGTCATTGCGAAGCGCGCACCGCTGAAGCAATCTCGGGGGAGGGGGCGAACTGAGGGATTGCTTCACTCCGCTCACAATGGCAGAGAGCCGTCTTTGCGAGGAGCGCAAGCGACGAAGCAATCTCGGAGGAAGGGAGACAACTATTAGATTGCTTCGTTGCCCCTTCGCTTCGACTCAGGGCTTCGGCTCGCAATGACGCGAAGGGGAAGAAGTTGGAGTCACAGTTTGTCGCTAAAAAGCAACCTCGATATGAGAGCTCAATGAAAACGATTGAATGGCTGGGCAACAGACTAAAGATTATCGACCAAACGAAGTTGCCAGAAACGACAGCTTTTGTTGAACTCTCTAATTACCACGAGGTAGTGACTGCAATCAGGGAGATGAAGGTCCGTGGGGCGCCGGCTATCGGAGTGGCCGCTGCCTACGGGATTGCTCTCGGAGCCCAGAATATAAAGGCCGAGAACAAAAGCGAGTTTGTCAGCCAGTTCGACCAAATTCTACATGCCTTCTCAGCCGCCCGGCCCACGGCTGCCAATCTGTTTCGCACCATCGACCGAATGAAGACGATAGCAACCACAACTGATGATATCCCCGGAGTAAAACAGGCACTCATCGATGAGGCAAAGAGAATTCATGCTGAGGAAGAAGCCGCCACCGAGCGTATCAGCCGGCTGGGTGCTGAGTTAATCGAGGACGGCTTCACCATCCTGACTCACTGTAACGCCGGCTCACTGGCTACTGCCGGTTACGGCACAGCTTTAGGTGTAATCAAAGCCGCCAGGGAGCAAGGCAAGAAGCTCGATGTCATCGCTACCGAAACGCGCCCTCTCCTCCAGGGGGCTCGCCTCACCGCCTGGGAGCTAATGCAGGAGAATATAGCAACGACCTTAATCACCGATTCCATGGCCGGTTATTTCATGAGCCGAGGCAAGATAAATTGCGTCATCGTCGGCGCTGACAGGATTGCCGCCAGCGGTGATACAGCCAACAAGATAGGCACCTACACCTTAGCCGTATTAGCTGCTGAAAACGGCGTTCCCTTCTATGTGGCTGCGCCAACCAGCACCATCGACCTTTCCTTAAGCTCCGGTGAGGAAATCCCTATTGAAGAACGAAGCCCCGAAGAGGTAACCAGCATCGGTGGCATTCGCCTGGCGCCGAGAGGCGTCAAGGCAGCCAACCCCGCCTTCGACGTAACGCCGCATTACCACATAACCGCCATAATCACCGAAAAAGGTATAGTAAGGGAGCCATACGTAGACAGGCTGAAAAGGTTATTTAATCGACAGTAGCGACAAAAGGTTTATAATTAAGAAATGAGCAATGCTGGAACAGAGGCCGCAAAAGAAAAAACTCGCCAAGAAATTGCCAAGCTGGTTGACAAGTATCAAAACCTACCGACCACAAGCATCAGAAAATATACCGAGGCTGATACTAGAAGGGTTTTCATATTGCCCCTGTTCGAAGCTTTAGGCTGGGATGTGTACAGTCGGGAGGAAGTAGCTGAAGAAGTTAAAACACCTGGTGGGCGGGTGGACTATGTTTTCAAACTACATGGGGTTTCTCAGTTCTATTTAGAGGCTAAGGCTCTGCGAGTCGAGCTGAGTAAGCCCGAATATATCAAACAAGCGATTACCTATGCCTACAATAAGGGAATGACCTGGGCTGTTCTCACCGACTTCGAAGGCCTGCAGGTCTATAACGCCCAAACGGGTCGGCTATTCATCAATCTTTCCTGTAGCGATTATCTGAGGGATTTTGATGACCTGTGGCTTCTATCTAAAGAATCACTTGAACATAATGCCCTGAATGAAAGAGCGGAGAAATATGGAGCGCTTCCTCCACGACTGGGCATAGAACAGCGGCTCTACAATCAACTTCGCCACTGGCGTGAAACCCTTTTTACCCGGATATACCATTACAATCAAGACCTAAATCTAAACTATAGCCAGATCGATGAAGTTATCCAGACACTCTTCAATCGCCTTATTTTTATTCGCACTTGCGAGGATAGGAGGATAGAAGACAGGGTCTTACTCGGCGCCGTCCATGAATGGCAAAGTGCCGGACGCAAGGGAGAACGTGTCGAAATACTGCGCCGTATCTTCAGACATTTCGATGGCTACTACGACAGCGACCTTTTCGCCCTCCATCTCACCGACCAGGTCTTCATTGATAGTGTAACCATCGAGGGCATTATTAACGGTCTGTATGAAATCCCGGGCGGCATGGCTAGCTATGACTTCTCCCTTATCGATGCTGATGTATTAGGAGCAGTATATGAGCAATACCTGGGGCATGTAGCCACTGTAGTCAAGCAGCGAGCCGAGAAAGCCCAAATTCGGATGGATTTAGGCTTTCCTTCAGAGCCAACCTTTGAGCTTACCGCTAAGAAGCAGCGTCGCAAAGAGCACGGAATCTACTATACCCCCAGATTTGTAACCGACTATATTGTCAAGCAGACCGTAGGCCGTTTTCTCAAGGAGCGCAGCCACAATGAAATACTTAACATCAAAATCTTAGACCCAGCCTGTGGCTCAGGCTCCTTTCTAATCCGTGCCTATGATGAACTCTTAGGCTACCATGCTGATAAGCGCGGTAAGCCTGTTTCCGAGCTTGACCAGTGGGAACGCCTGCCCATTCTTACCGGCAATATCTTTGGTGTTGACCTGGACATACAAGCAATTGAGATAGCTCGCCTCAATCTCCTCTTGCGAAGCCTGGCAAGACGGGAGACCCTCCCCAGTCTTGCGGACAACATCCGCCAGGGCAATTCGCTGATTTCAGGCACCGAAGACGAGCTAAAGAGATGGTTCAGCGATAACTGGCGAGAAAAGAAGCCTTTCAACTGGGAACATGAATTTGACGATACCATGGCTAAAGGCGGTTTCGATATAGTTATAGGCAATCCACCCTATGTAAGGATACAGGCGCTGCCCAGAGATGAAGCTGACTACTACCGAGAGCACTACCAGTCCGCCTTCGGTTCCTTTGACGTATACATTCTCTTCTTGGAGCAAGCAATTAAACTGCTAAAACCAGGCGGGCGGTTTGGCTTTATCACATCAGGGAAGTTCCTCAAGGCAGATTATGGCAAGAAAATTCAGCAGACACTGCATCGAGAGTGCACTGTTGAAAGCATTATAGACCTCTCAGCCCAGCAGGTATTTGCTCAGGCAACAACCTACCCTGTTATTATGGTATTCCAAAAAGGTGCTGAGGAAAAATCACTTACTTATACTTTTATCCCAGCAAATATAGACCTGTCAGAAAAGGCTCAGCCGATAGATGCCTCAGCACTGCCTACCACCACAACAAACCAGCAAGCTGTAGTTAGAGGTGTCTGGCCGCCGATAACAACTAAGGATACCATATTGGCAAAGCTTTCCCAGAATACAGTACCTCTGGCAGAGTTGGCTGATAGGATTTTTCAAGGGCTTGTTACAAGTGCTGATAAAATCTACACATTGGAAAAGCGCGCTGAGCCAAACAAGGGTTTAGTCAAGGTCTATTCGCGTAATCTGGGGCAGGAATGTGAGCTGGAAAACGCTTTGCTCAAACCTCTATTGAGCGGCAAGGATATGGAACGCTACGGTTACCCCATTCCCAACCAGCTTCTTCTATTTCCCTATAAGGTAAGCGAAGGGGACGCTGAACTAATATCGCCGGAGGAGTTTGCCTCATCCTACCCCAGGTGTTGGCAATATGTGCTTCAAAACAAAGAAGCTTTGCAGAACAGAGAAAGAGGCAAGATGCGCCATGAGAAATGGTACGCGTATGTATACCCCAAGAATCTTGCCCTGCACGACAAGCGAAAGATAGCAATACCAAGGTTAGTGAGTAGGCTTACCGCTGTCTATGACCAGGATGCGAAGCTTTATCTCGATAATGTGGATGTCGGCGGGCTAATCCTAAGAGAACAAAGTGAGCGTAATTGTCTTTACATCGCCGGCCTTTTGAATAGCCGCCTACTTGATTACTACCTGCACCGCATAAGTGTCCCCTTCAGAGGTGGCTTCTACTCTGCCAATCGCCAGTTCCTAGAGCCGCTCCCTATCCGCCGCATTGACTTTGACAACCCCAGCGAGAAAAAGATGCATGATGATTTAGTAGCGCTGGCAGACAAGATGCTGGAGCTAAATAAACGCCTAGCTCCTATCCGCAACACGCCGTGCAACGAACGCGACCAACTCGTTCGAGAGATTGAGCGGACAGATAAAGAGCTTGATAATCTAGTTTACGACCTTTATAGTTTAACTGATGAAGAAAGGAAAATAGTAGAAGGAAGCTAAGAAAGCTAGCTGGTAAGGAATAGAGTGATTCTGAAGAAAGGAGCTAGGACAAGATGGAATGGTGGATAGGATGGTTTGTAGCAGGCTTGCTAGGACTTCCTACTGCTATCTATTATTCACTACACTTGAAATCGAGATGTGAAGAAAGCAAAGATAAACAGCAGCATGCTAAAGCAGAAGTCAAAAGGGCACTTACGGATATCATTAACCGAATTCAAGAATACAAAAATTTGGAACTGCAAAATAAGCTCCGAGAGTGGGTTAGCAATGCCTTTATTCCAAAGAGATGGCGAAAAGAGTTGGCTGAGCTTGCTAACCTTGCTGAGGCATATTACATGTGGTACTGGGAATTATATCAAGTTATTCGATGTGAATTTCAACTAGCTGCAGCAAACGAACGATTTAAGGACAAACATATAGATGAATGGCTCAGAACCTTCGGGCTATGGGAAGTAACCGAAGGGCGGGAACGAAGTCCTGGTGAAGCGATTTACAGAGCGATCTATAAGAGAAAACTGACCTTTGAACTGGCAAGAGATGCAATGTTAAAAGACAGGTGGGATTCTGAAGCCGAAGGTCTAAAGTTGAAAGATTTTGTCGAAGGGGATGGATTTCATAAATTAGTCGACAGACTACAGAGGCTGCAAGAGCGAGAGGTGATAAAAATGCTACAAGATATACAAGCGAGGCTCTTAAAGAGTGCGCAAGTCTTGGCAAAGGAGGCGACTTAATGGCTGAAGCTAAAGTTGGAATTATCGGCGGCACCGGGCTTTACGATATAGAAGGCATGACTGACATCAGGGAAGTATTGGTTAAGACGCCCTTCGGGGAGCCGAGCCATGCCATCGTCGTCGGTACCTTGGAAGGAGTGGGGCTTGCCTTCCTCCCCCGGCACGGCAAGGGCCATCGCATCAGCCCAACCGAGCTTCCATCAAGGGCCAATATCTATGCAATGAAGTCCCTCGGAGTCGAAAGGATAATCTCGGTTAACGCCGTGGGCAGCCTCAAGGAAGAGATCCACGTCCTGGACCTAGTCGTTCCCGACCAGATTATTGACCGTACGAAAACGAGAGTAAGTACTTTCTTCGGCGGCGGGCTGGTGGGACACATAGCTTTTGCCGAACCTTTTTGCCCTGTGCTCAGTCAAATCCTGTACCACATCGCTCAGGAAACAGGAGTTCGAGCTCACCAGGGCGGTACTTACGTGGCTATGGAGGGCCCGCAGTTCTCCACCAGAGCTGAATCAGAGCTTTACCGCTCCTGGGGTGGCGATATCATCGGCATGACTGTCATGCCTGAAGCCAAGTTGGCCCGCGAAGCGGAAATCTGCTATGCTAGCCTCTCCCTCGTTACCGATTATGACTGCTGGCATGACACCCATGAATCGGTTACTCCACAGATGATTCTGGCTAACTTGCACCAGAACGTTGAGACGGCGAAGCAAATCCTGGGACTGGCGGTAACCCAGTTGCCCGAAACGCGGGATTGTCCTTGCGCCAGCGCCCT
>JADHXB010000060.1 GCA_016783155.1 Dehalococcoidia bacterium | reverse complement strand
CCGGGGACATGACCGTCAATCCCGACCAGACGAATACAGATTTCAAAATCGGAAACTTCACCTTCTCCATACCTATTCTAGCTGCAGCTATGGACGCTGTAGTTGACACCAACCTTGCCATTCTACTGCACAAGCTTGGTGGACTCGCAGTCCTCAACCTGGACGGTATCCAGGCGAGATATAAAAAGCCTGAGGAGATTCTGGCTCAAATCGTTCAAGCCCCCGATACCGAGGTCACCTCGCTGCTCCAGAAGATATATAGCCAGCCCATTAAAGAGGAGCTTATCGGCGAGCGTATTCAGGCGATAAAGAAGGCCGGTGCCACCTGTGCCGTATCCCTAATCCCGGCCAATACCAAGCAACTAGCCCCGGTCGCCAAAGAAGCCGGCGCCGATATACTCGTCATCCAATCTACAGTCACTACCGCCCGCCATATCTCCAAAAGCTACCGCGGACTGATCTTCTCCGAGCTATGCCAGACTGTAGGCCTGCCCATTATCGTCGGCAATTGTGTGACTTACAACGCCGCTCTCGAACTAATGAGAGCCGGCATCGATGGCATCTTGGTTGGTATTGGCCCTGGAGCTGCCTGTACTACCAGAGAGGTTCTCGGCGTCGGTGTCCCCCAGGTAACCGCCACCATGGATTGCTCCGCTGCCCGAGAAACCCACTTCAAGGAAACCGGAAAATATGTGGCGGTAATTACCGACGGCGGCATCCGTACCGGCAGCGACCTGTGCAAAGCCTTTGCCTCAGGATGTGACGCCGTCATGCTCGGCTCAATAATGGCGCAGGCTGCAGAAGCTCCAGGGAAAGGCTACCACTGGGGTATGTCCCACCCTCACCCCACGTTGCCCAGGGGCACAAGAATCAAAGCAGGCATCCGAGCTCCGCTAAAACAGCTCCTGTTTGGGCCTACCTCAGCGACCGACGGCACTGAGAACTTCGTCGGTGCTCTACACACGGCGATGGGTGTATGCGGCGCTCTCACCATCAAGGACATGCACAAGGCCAAGATGGTTATCGCCCCAGCCATAAAGACCGAAGGTAAATATTTCCAGGCAATGCAGGGGATGTGCTCAGGCTAGAAACTTCTAAACAAAGACTGAAACGCAAAACCAAACGCCGAAGCCGACCAGAGCCAGAGCACAGATACCGAAAACAATACGCTGGACTTTCTGCGTCCACAGGTGCCTTGTCCTGAACACGCTCATAGAAACAAACTGTTCCCAGACCAGGTCACACGACCAGTGCACCACAGCGAAAGCAACCAGGCCCCAGATGCCAAACTCAGCGGCAGTGACTATTAGTGCTATACCTATGGTCGCCCACCACAGGAAGAAATACGGGTTAGCCCCAGTCATCACAATCCCGGTAACGAAAGAGCTATACGGTAAATCAGCAGCTTCTCCCAGGTTTTTTCTCATACCTCGCACCACCATTGCGCCCATAAAAATCAACATTAAGCCACCAGCCACACCGATGACCATCTTAACCTCTGGCGAAGCAAAGAACTGAGCAAAACCGAAGTAAATAAGCGCCATTAAAGGCAATTCGATAACGACATGCCCCAGAGCTATGAAGATACCAGCGTTTTGCTCCCGGTAGCCTTTAGCGATGGTGGCTGCAGTAAGAGGTCCGGGGATCATAACACCGGAAAGTGATATGCCGGCGGCTGAAAGCAGAAATAGACCAAGACTTGCTGTCATAATCGTCAGGATAACTCAAAACCAAGGACGACCGAAGTTTCCCTCTGGCGGTCAGGTATCCGCCAGTAGGTTCTAAGCAATTCATCCTTATCGGGCAAGAGGCGAAAACCACGCTTTTCGTAGAACGTTATTGCCCAAAAGGCATCAGCCCATGTCCCCACGAGCAGCCGCTCGGTTTCATAAAGGCTCTTGAGGTAATTAAGCAGCTTGCTGCCGATTCCCCGCCTCTGCCAAGAGGTTATTACGTAGGCATGCCTTATTAAAGTTACATCTTTGACTCGCTGGAAGCCCATAACTCCAACAAGCTGTCCCTCATGCTGCCAGCCAAAGAAAGACATCTCCTCCATTTCTCGGCTGAGTTCATCAATAGACATGTAAGGTTCATGGTAACAATCCGGCGGAATAACACCTCGGTAGGCTTCGGCTGCCTCATTAATTAGTGTATATATGGTTTCAATGTCTTGCGGCTGACACTGCTTGATCACGACAGCAACAAACTCGCTAAATCTCCTGCTCTTCTTCCTCTTCTTCCTCTTCTTCCTGTACCTCAGCCCCCAACCCACCACCAAGCCGAGGTAACAATGCAGCACCCTTAGTCTTTCGTTTGGCGGCTTTAGGTAAACTGGCAATCGTCTTCTTCAGCTCAGCAAACGTTTCAGCCGGAACCCTTTCAGGTAACACCAATCCGTTAACTCCAGCTTGAAATAAGCTGCTGATCTCAGCTCTGGTCACAGATAAATTCACGGTCACTAATAATGGCTTGGCCAACAACTCAGTAAAACGCTGGCAAATAAGCAAACGCTCAACGGTAACCGACAACTCCTCTCCAGCAACAAGCACGCCATCAACCGTTAATGGTAGCTCATTTATAGCCCTGACCAAGCCAGGGTCCAGCGAAGGTTCTATTCTCAGGAGTTTGCCCACATCTTCCCTGCTCACCGCTTCAAGCAGCGTCTTCAAGTCAAAAACTACAAAATCACAGCCCAGGTCAACGGACTGGGCTATCTCCTCCTTCTCAGCGCTTCCCAGAAACAACCCCAGCGGAACATCATCTACGGCCTTGGACAATTGTCCGAAGCCCTTAGCACCAAGACCTACACCGATAACAATCCCGGCGTCTATTCCAGCATCGGCTACGGCTTTAGCTTCTGCAGCGCCCGCCTTAGTTAGATTGGCGATGAGGAGTAAAGGTGGAGGCTCCACTTCTGTGGATTTGCGGAAACCCATAGGCGCCGCTGCCCCACGATAGACACGCTGCAGCTTTTCTGCGAACTTACTCATCTTATTTACAATAGATTCCATATTGTAGGAAAAATCGAACGGAAAAGCAAAGTGAATCCCAAGTCTCAACCGTAAAAATCACATGTGATTTTACACATCGTAGCGGCTTGACTATCCAGGTGACGGAGGAATACCATTTACAATGAGGGTATATCATGAGCCTTTCAGCGAGCACACTTGGAAAACTTCGGCATATAGTGGGTGCTAAAGGACTATTGACCACTCAGGTTGATTTGGCTGCCTACTCCTTCGATGGCACCTCCAACTGGAAGGGTATGCCAGAGGCGGTTGTCTTCCCAACCACTGCCGAACAGGTCTCACAGATTTTGAAGCTGGCGACCGAGCAGGGGATTCCAGTAACCCCTCGTGGTGCCGGTAGCAATCTAAGTGGCGGTTCGGTGCCCGTGCTAGGTGGAATCGTCCTTTGCACCACCCGAATGAACAAAATTATAGAGATTGATACGGCCAATTTCACCGTTACCACAGAGGTGGGGGTAGTGCTAAACGACCTCAACCGTGAACTTGCCCGGCACAAACTTTTCTTCCCTCCTGACCCTCAGAGCTTTCTGGCAGCTACAATCGGCGGCTGCGTCTCGGAGAATGCCGGTGGACCTTATGCGGTTAAATATGGCGTTTTCAAGCATTATATATTGGGTATGACTGCAGTATTGCCCACCGGGGCTATACTCGCGTTAGGAGGCACTACCGTCAAGAACGTAACGGGCTACGACCTCCCTCAACTCCTGTGCGGTTCAGAGGGAACCCTAGCGGTAATAACCCAGGTTACCCTTCACCTCTTACCCTTACCACCCGCACGCCAGACGGTCCTGGCAGTCTTCAATGAGGTGATAACCGCAGGACAGGCGGTACATCGGGTCTTGGCTGAAGGTATACTACCCGCCAAAATCGAGCTTATGGACAACTGGGTCATACGCCGCATCGAGGAGGTTGCCCCGCTGGGGCTTCCTCTGGAGGCAGAGGCCATCATCCTGTTCGAGTTAGACGGTATCCCCGCAGCGGTGGAGAGGGAGACAGAAGGGGTCATTAATATCTGCCGACAGGAAGGAGCTATGGAAGCAAGGGCCGCCTACGACGTCAAGGAAGCAGAAAATTTCTGGACAGCACGCAGGGCTGGATTCTCTGCCATTTTCGGTAACTCCCCCACCGTGTTTGCCGAGGATGTCACCGTCCCCCCTAGCCGGCTCCCAGAGGTAATAGGTAGGATACAAAAAATTGCTGAAAAATATGACCTCACCATCGTCATTTTGGGTCACGCCGGGGATGGGAACCTCCACCCTTGCGTCCTGACAGACGAGAAAAATGCTGAACACTATGGTCGGGCCGAAAAAGCCGTTCACGATATATTCTCTGCCGCCCTGGAGATGGGTGGGTCTATTTCGGGTGAACACGGCATCGGTTTGGAAAAAAAGCAATTCTTGAAACAGGCCATGCCCCCTGAAGCCATCGACCTTTTGCGGGGGATAAAAAAGGTCTTCGATCCCAGTGGCATACTCAATCCAGGCAAGATCTGGGAGGAGGCATGAGCCAACTTCTGTCCCTAGACGAGGCAAGTCGGTGCATGAAATGCGGCTTCTGCATGTCCTCCTGCCCGGTCTATAACGTCGACCACATTGAAAGCCATGTAGCCCGAGGGAGAAATGTGCTTATCCGGTGGGCCAGTAATAGCAGTATACCCGTGGATGGTGCCTATGGTGAGCGGTTATCCTACTGCCTTTTATGCGGTCGTTGTGAGGCCGTCTGCCCGGCCAAGGTGCCATCGACAGCTATCAACGTTGCCGCCCGAACCGACCTGGTGAACAAAAGGGGATTAGCCTGGCTCCAGCGATTTGTCTACCGCGGGATACTCAAGCACCGCAATCTCATGGCTAGACTCCTCGGGTTAGCGGCATTGGTGCCTGGAGTTTCAGTGAAGGATGGGAAACCCCTTCGCCACCTGGCGGATTCCGTCTCCATATTTACGAAGGGATTGTCCATCCCCAAGTTGTCACGTCCTTTCCTCTCTACCAGGCTTCCATCACGGATGACTCCACCGAAGGGAGTTCATGTCCGGGGACAGGTGGCGATCTTCCCCGGCTGCGCCTTCGAGTTCTTCTTCGCTGACATGGGGGAAAGAATGGCCCTGGCCTTGGTAGAGGCAGGATTCGAGGTAGTCTACCCGCAAGGCCTGACCTGCTGCGGACTCGCCGTCCGTAGTGCAGGTGACCTTACTACTGCCCAATTGATGGCTCGGCATAATATTGAAATACTATCTCACTTCGACCATATAGTCACGGGCTGCGCCACCTGTAGCTCTGCCCTGAAAGACTATGGGAGGTGGTTTCCGGACAACGATGCATGGCAGCCACGAGCCAGCAGCCTTTCAGCCAAGGTGAGTGACTTATCAGAATTTCTGGTCAGTGAAGGGTTTCAACCAAAGCCCGCTGAGCCCGTAACTATTACTTACCACGACCCATGCCACTTGAAGTGGCGCCAGGCGATAAGAGATGAGCCCCGTCGGCTCTTAGGTTCCATCGAGGGATTGAAGTACGTGGAAATGGAGGGAGCCGATGAATGCTGTGGACTAGGTGGGGCCTTCGGTATTACCCATCGGGAGGCTAGCCTGGCCATCCAGGCTAAAAAGATGCAATCGATTAGAAGAACAGGAGCACAAATTGTGGTCACCTCCTGCCCGGGATGTCTAATCCAGCTCAGGGACGGGGCTCGCCGCCACGGCCTTCCCATTGAGGTAATGCATATCAGCCAGCTAATTGGTGGGCAAAGAGAGCAGCCCCATAGGCTCCGGTCAGCTGGGGATGGGGGGGGACAATCACCTCGCCCGAAATCCGCGCCTTGAAAATATCCGCGACTACAGGAAAATACTCCACTACTCCACCGCACAGAAGTACAGTGTCAGCAAGAGGAATCATCTCCATCACCCGATCCACTACCGATTCAAATACCCCCCTAACCAATTCCTCAGATGATACCCCTGCCCTGATCAGGGACAGTATCTCAGTAGAGGCGAATACCGTACAGTAACTTCCAATCTTAACCCGCTTCTCTGCCTTCCTGGCCATGCCATCCAGCATGTCAAGAGGGATAGCCATCCTGGCAGCAATCTCCTCAATGAAGGTGCCGGTACCAGCAGCACACTTTCGGTTCATCTTAAAGTCAAGCCTGCGACCTTGATTATCGATCTTGATTACCTTGTTATCCTGGCCGCCGATGTCCACCACCATCAGCGCCCGTTGAACATAGTGGAAGCCTCCCTTGGCATGACAGGCGATCTCAGTCTTAGCCTCAGTGGCAAAGTTAACGCTGTGCCTGCCATATCCGGTGGAAACGATGGGTATACCATCCCATCCCCTGCCTCCTAAGGCAATCTCCAGCGACTCACTGGCAGCGCTCTGGTAGTCGACCCCGGAGCGACGCACATGGCTTCCCACCATATTATCTTCCTGGTCGATCACCACTGCCTTGGTGGTGCAGCTACCTACATCAATACCCGCATATATTTTCACCGAGACTCCTCTATTTGCTCAACGAAGGCTTCAACGTTGGTTACGGTCTGTTCTTCAGAAAAACAACGAAGGTCGTTAAGATCACCGTTGATTATGAGGTGAGGTATACCCAACCGCTCACTAAGACGATTTGCCATACCATAGCGGTTGTTGGTATTGCTAGGGCAGGTCTTGGCATCATGGTATAAGATTCCATCTATACCGAAATGCTCCACCTTTTCGGCAATGTAATCCTCCTTAGCTTTATCATCCTGGACTATGAATATAGAACAGTATGCCCTAGCCATGCTTTGGAAGGGGTCCTTTGGGTCAAAACCAGAAAAGACCCAGCTACTGCAGTAAGTGCTGACCGCGATGCAACCTTTCAATCTGGAGAATAGTTCACTCATGCCTCTCAGTTTACCCCAAATCGGCATCCCTTCCCAGTAAAAGCGATTGCGTTCACCCTCGACAGCAGCAATTCCCTGATTTACACGCTCCTTTAGTTCCTCTAGAAGTAGTCGATAATAATCGTTAGCCTCTTCTCTACCCCGCATAACCACCGCTGGCCCCATGTGGATACAGGCATCAAAAAAGGTTAGGGGAGATGGTCTGGCCGCTGCAGTCTCTAAAACAGCCTCCCATAATCGGGAACATTCACGGGAGATAACTAAAATCTCACGGAATCTGTCGATATCAAAGGCACGACCAGCTATCTCTTCCAGCTCAGGCACCATCTGCTCCAACTGAGCAGCTACTGACTTCACTGTATCTTCACGGACCTGGCGCTGAGTACGGGGGGTATTGACACCCAATAAAGGTACTTTGAATTCATGGGCATAAAATGTCATCCAATCGTATACCTCACGGCACTGGTTGGTACTATAGAGCAGCACATCCGGTTTGGGGACCTTATCGATACCGTAGGCCTTGGTAAGAGGAGTCTCGCCCTTGAGATAGGCACCGATATCACTGGTCAGGTAGGAGCATATTTCTGGGGAGTAACCGTGGGCGTTAGCAATAGGGATGTAATCGCTGGCTGTGCGGTTTGAACCTAAAATAGCGGCGTGGTTTTCGTAATAGTAAACCAGAAAGCCAAGAGAATGCGCTAGTTCGGCAGGTCCCACACTGCTACACCAGGCGATCTTTTTGTTTTTCATCTTTGCCGCCTCGCCCAGCTCCATAAAGTGCTTGGCCATAACCTCCCTTAATTGATTTGTTGCTTTGATTGCTACACGTTTTACTTCTGCCATTTTTTTCTCTCCTTTTAAAAATTTCCTTGACCGTGCTCGTTTTATTAGTCACTTAATAGTAAACAGCTTCTCGTTGTCGGCTTCGGATTGAGAACGCGCGATCATAAGTTTAGCCAGGCTATACATTACCTCAAATGTTTGGATATCGGTAAGGGAGTTCACCCATTTAGCCTTCTCCAGGGCAACCTTCTCAGGATCTTCTCCGTTGCCCAACCTTTTCAGCATCTCCAGGTGATAGGATTCCGTAGCCCTGATGGCCTTTTGGAAATAGTGTCCAAGCTGTCCATCAACCACTGCGTTGTGACTCAGAGCCCCCCTCTGGGCCGGCAAAGCAGAAAGCTTCCGAATGGAGTTGCAGTAAGCGTCCAGGGAGTCGAAGTAATTGGGCCAGAAAACATCCTTTTCGGGAACATAAAATCCAGTTGCATCCCCTATGGCCAGCGTCCCCTCTCCTTCCTCGTATAAAGAGATATGGCACGGAGAATGACCCGGAGTATGATAGACAGTCCATGCGATTCCCAAGCCAAGGTCTAGCCTGTCTCCTTCATCGAGAACCTGGTCCACATCAAAGACATAATTCTCAAGCTCAGGAGGTGGGTCTGCAACTTCACCCTTGTTAATCATAATCTTAGCTATGTTGCGGTCCGTCTCAAGAAACTCCTTGATCATTCTTTCGCTTTTCAATAGTTTGGCGGCAATCGGGCTGGCAGCAAGCTTCAAGTGAGGCCATAACCTCTTCAAGTGCGGCACTGCACCTATATGATCCGGGTGAGTGTGAGTCAGGGTGAGGTATTTGATCCGCTCTGGCTCAATACCCAATTCCCTGATTTGCTCTACAATGATGGCGAAGGTGACCCCGGTACCGCCTTCGATGAGCATTCCCTTATCTCCCAAGGAAAGATAAGCTGGGAAAGAAGGTATACCTAGTTGATAGAAACTCCGCGTTATTTTAACAGGTTCATG
>JADHXB010000059.1 GCA_016783155.1 Dehalococcoidia bacterium | reverse complement strand
GAAATGTTGGCGGTGCCGTTGTAACATCCGGGCACATGCGTGGAGTAGGTTTTCATCGGTACGTAAGCTGTGGCTGTGCCGCTGATATACAGATTGAGGACTATATCGAGTATTTCGGTGAAGACCCGCAGGTAAAGGTAATTCTGGCATATATAGAAGGTTTGGTTGACGGCGGACGTTTCTTGGAGAAGGTGAAAAAAGTGACGCCAAAGAAGCCGGTCATCGTCCTTAAGCCGGGCAAAACGATGGCTGCTGCCAGGGCAATATCGTCTCACTCCGGGGCAATGGCAGGCTCTGATGAGACCTACGAGGCTGCTTTCAAAAGTATTGGCATAACCAGGGTTGAAAGCCCGGAGGAGCTGCTCGATGTTGCCATTGGATTTATAACCCAGCCGCTACCCGAGGGCAGAAATGTGGCTATTATCACTCCTGGCGGAAGCTACGGCGTTATTTGTGCTGATGCCTGTGCTTCAGAAGGCCTTAACGTGGTCGAGCTTCCGGACAAAGTTATTGCGGCGCTTGATAAGGTCTTTCCACCGCGATGGAGCCGAGGCAACCCCGTGGACCCCGCTGGGGATAGGAACTTCGTCACCTTTCTCACCGCTCCTGTGAAGCTGTTGAGAGTTGACGAGGTTGATTCGCTGATTTTTATGGGATTGAGTGGTTTCTCAATTTTTGCTCCGCTGTTCGTGTCTACAGATTCTGGCGCAGCAGCTCCGTGGGTTTCCTCACGTGAAGCATTCCGCGAGATTGCCAGCGCATTCACTAAAGCGCTTAGGTCGAAGGATGCTGCGGGAATCGGCAAATTTATACAGCCTATTGTCTCTGATTTAGCTTCAAGGATGGGCATTTATAATGAGGAAGAAATCGGCGAGCTTACGGAAATAGTTGCCTCTGCTATTGTCTCCGGTAGGCTAAAGGTCCCATTTCTGGTTAGCGCTTTCCTGCCACCTGGCTCTCAGGCTCTGGAGGAGATGGGAGTTCGAAACCCGCCTACGATTAATGAAGCGGTGGCTCATTTTCTGGTGGCAATATCTGAGCAGTGGGTGGAAAGCTACAAAAAGCCGGTGCTTACCACAACCTTCTTTGCCGAGGACCAGCCCCGCCTCCAGGGAACTCATTATGCTTACCCTTCCGGCAGGCATGCCGCCAGGGTTCTGATTAAGATGGTGGAATATAAGGAGTACCTGGAGGCAATAGGCGCCTATATGAGATAATGTCTAGTTGCAAGTGTGGGTGGGGGAATTGTTGGATAACTTTCCTTTGTCATTCTGGGCGTAGCGAAGAATCTTACACAACTCAGGATAAACTCCGCGTGGCAATCCCATTGTGTTATCCCCACCTGAGATTCTTCGGTCGCTTCGCTCACTCAGAATGACAGGGGAAGTGTCGAGATTGCCACGGCTGTTCCCTCGTTTCACTCAGGACGCCTCGCAAAGACACAAAGGCATAGGGATTGCTTTGGGGCTTACACCCATAGCAATGGCGAATAAAAAACTCGGGTTGAAGGAGGTGATCTAGTATGTTGAGAAGCAAACATATTCCTGTAATGATGTTTATGTTTGTAGTTGTGCTATTGATTGGCACGGCTGGCTGCACGGCACCTGTTTCAAACGGTGGATGTGAGATGCTGGAGGACGAGCTGGAAAGAGCCAATGCAGAGCTGGTGAAACTCAGGTCTGAACTGGACAAGGTTGATGCTGAGGTTGCCGCAGTGAAGGCTGCTTCTCTGGAGGAACTGCTGCAACAACGGAGGTCAATCAGGCAATATAGTGACGTGCCTTTAACGCGAGACGAAGTGATGAAGCTTCTCTGGGCAGGCCAGGGGGTAACCAGTGACCGGGGTTTTCGGACTGCACCTTCGGCTGGCGCGCTCTACCCCCTTGAGATGTATTTAGTGGCTGGCAATGTGGATAACCTGGCACCCGGCATCTATAAATATAATCCTGCGAAGGATGAGCTCACCATTGTCAAGGAAGGAGATGTCCGGGCTAGTCTGGCAGCGGCATCTCTGGGTCAGGGAAGCGTGGCGGATGGAGCTATAGATATAGTCATGGCTGCTGTCTATGAGCGGACAAAAATTAAATATGGCTCCAGAGGCGAAAGATATGTCCACATTGAGGTTGGTCATGCTGCCCAGAATATCTGCCTTCAGGCGACCGCTTTAGGGTTGGGGTTGGTTACAGTCGGCGCCTTCGACGATGCTGAAGTAGCCAAAATTGTCGGCATGTCTCAGGATGAGTCTCCGCTGTATGTGATGCCGGTGGGCAGAATAAATTAGGGCGACCTTGAAGGGTCGCCCTGTTGCGGTTTTAGACTAAGTGCCTGGGAATTAACGTTGGTTCCTCACCTTTTGTTCTATCTTTAGCTGTCCTTTGGCAACGCCATGGTTCTCCGTCATCTGCCTTATCCTGAGCTGTTCTTTTTTCTCATCCTTGTCTTTCTTACCGGCATGTTCAGCAGCCTGGGACCTTGGATTAAACAGTTTCTGGAGTCCCGGCGCCTTATCAATACCTTTGCCCGGTACTCCGCTCAGCTTGAGTATTTCGGCCTTGATTAGAATACTCTTGTTGATGTAAAGGGAAACTGAGATGGGGTCTGTTGTTGCCGAAACCAGCGTGCCGTCGGGGGCAGTACCGTTAACTGTAGCTGTATTGACAATTGGCCCTGGCAGGTCGGAGATAGTGACGGCATAGGTGGCAGTGGCGGTAGCGCTTTCGCCCGGAGCCAGAGTGGTATCCGTCAAAGAAATCGCTCCGAGCTTATCGTCTTGCAGGGATAGGTCATCAGTGGTGACGTTGCCGTTATTAGTGATGGTGTAGGTGTAGGTGACGGTTTCATTTGGGGCGGCTGGCGATGGGTCAGCAGTTTTGGTGAGATGAAGGGAAGCTGTATAGGTCAGGTCAACCGAAGCTGCGGCGCTGGCGGTGACGGGGTTGCCGTCCGGGTCAGTACCTGAGATGGTGGCTGTGTTAACCAGCGGGCCTGGTAAATCAGCTTCAGCCACAGTGTAGGTTGCCGTAGCCGTGATATTTTCACCGGCACCGAGGCTTGTTTGTCCGCCGAGGTCGATTGTCCCGATCTTATCATCGACCAGGGAGATGTTTTCAATGGTGATATTGTCGCTGTTAGAGACAGTATAGGTGTAAGTGATGGTCTCGCCTACAGCAGCCGAGGTCAGGTCGGCTGATTTGCTGATGCTGAGGCCAGCTTCGTCCTGAGCGGCGACCATAGCTGAAGACACGGGCATCAGCAGGACAACGATGGCTATCAGTACCGGGATGCTCCACTTTTTCATGTATTGAACCTCCTGTTTGCTTGGTTTTTTGACAAAACGGTTTTATATGTAGAGTTCCGTCCTGTCGCTAATTAATAAACGAAATGGAGCAATAAAGGTTTATGCCCGGTTAAGCAGGAGGTTAGAGGGGCGATTGTAGGAAATCGCCCCCTTTGTCTTTCTGAGGCATGCTGATTAGGTGCGGCGGATGACCAATACCACCAGAGTAGCGATGATTAGAACACCGATGAGCGCTAAAGCAATCAGGCCACCAGTTTTCGAGCCAGTGGTGCCACCAGCGCCAAGTATGGTGAAGCTGCCGCTCTTGCCAAGTATGTCTACGTTGTAAGTCCCGGGCTGAGCTTTGGTCACGGTAAATTTCACCGGCTGGGTGCCCTGCGGGCCAACGCTGACCATCCGGCTTTGCTCCAACTGCCCGTTTATCTTGAGGGCAACGTTATAATTACCGGCCTCGTCGCCGGTGTTGACCACGTTAGTGGTGATGGTCACCGGCTGACCAGCACTTGTCTGCTGCGGGGTTATGCTCAGGTACTGCAACGACATCTGAGCCGGGTTAAGCGGGCGTGGTGGTGTCGACGATGCCCGTGGTCCTGCTGATGGTCCTGCCGCTGCTCCTGCCGCCACTGCTGGGCCGCCGGGGTCGGAAATTTCACCGTTTTGCAATCCATCACGGTCGCCCAGGCCGCCATCGGTGATGGTGAGCGTCAGGACACTGTCGCCGTCGTTGCTGCCGAGGAGCGAGGTGCAGTCCACCCACTGCCCGTTAATGCACTTCCAGTATTGCGTGCCAATGGGCGCGTCTGAAGGCAGGATGATGACAATGGTTGCAGTTGAGCCGGGCGTTATGCCGTTGACGGTGAAGGAGAAGAGTCCGTTGGGGAAGTCGAGGTCTTCTCTAGGCGGGCAGGTAAGTGCTGATTCAGTTAATGCTGTCAGGCCAGTGATATAGCCGTTTAGGGTTGAGAACGAGGCTGTTCCAGTACCTGTAGCTGTGGTCACAGAGTCCTGTGTCAGTTCATAGGTGCCGATGTCACAGGTTGTGCCCTGGGGTCGGGGTACACCGCGCTGGTCGGTGGCTGGCGCGCCGGTATTGTTGCCGGCATCTATGGCCGGGCTGCCATGGAGCAGGGCATGGGTGAAGGTAGGGCCGCCGTTGTCCTGCAGTGGGCCGAGCAACGGATCGGTGTTTATCAGGTCGGTAGGCTGGTTGAAGCCGCAGCTGTTCTCGCTGTCCAGGTTATTGCCCTGAGAGGTGCTCAGCCCGAATTCCATGTAGCCATTATTGTAGTCGCTGTTGCCGGCCGTATTGTTAGCTACTATGGTGTTCTTGAAGTATGTAGTATCGTTTTCTATACTCATGAAGCCACCACCTGCTGAGCTGGAAGAGCTGCCTGTGGAGTTGTAGGCGATGGTGCAATTGAGCAGATCCATGATGCCCTTATTCCAGATTCCACCGCCGCCGCTCTCGTCATTAGTCATCTGGTTACCGCTGATGGTGCAGTTGGTGAGCCACATCTGTCCGTTGTCGTTGCGTATGCCGCCACCAAACTCTGCGGCGGAGTTACCGCTGATGGTGCAGTCATACAGCCACATCTTGCCGCTGTCTCCAATTCCACCCGGGGTGTTGAATATGCCCCCGCCCCGGTCTGTGGCGGTGTTGCCGCTCACGGTGCAGCGGTACATATACAGTTGGCCCGTGTTGGTGATGCCGCCACCCCGCTGTGAAATATTATCCTTGATGACGCAGTCGTTGAGGTGGACGATGTGTGTCTCGGAGATGTAAATGCCACCACCTTCAAAAAAATTGGGCCGATAAACTGTGGCAACATCTTGATGAACTTCAAGTTAATGCCGGCGAATAGTACCTGCTCGTCGGCAGGATTCCACAGGCTGGATATATAGTACCCATTCTGTATGGTGAATCCGGTTATGATGTTTGCTTCGCCGGGGACGCTAGAGATTTCCAGAACCCTGCCCGAGCCGCCGCCATCGATGATTGTATTCTGGGCGCCAGCGCCTGTCAGGTTCAAGGCTCTGGTGATAGACAGGTTTTCATGGTAGGTTCCCGCGGCAACGTGCACCGTGCCGTCATCCGCTACATGGCTAATGCCATACTGGATAGTGGCGAAGGGCTGAGCTTCGGTGCCGTCATTATTGAGATCGTCGCCAGTAGGTGGCGGAGCCACCCAGACATCATTTAGAGTCGGAGCCCAAGCTGATACCTCTGCCTGCGGAAACGGGATTGCCAGCAGTACCAGTAACAGAACTGCCAGAAGTGAGACTATTCGGATTGCTTTGGCCATTTGTGCTCTCCTTACTTTCAAGTTGGTGCAACAGTAGACTCTCGGTTGGCTACGATGATTATAGCATGAAAATTCGGGTTGTCAAACTGGGCTGCTTATATGTGTTAAAGCGACCATAAAGGTCGCTTTAGGAGTTTCGTGTGTGGGGGGGGCTAAAGCCCCGCGGCTGCATGTCTTTTCGGCAATTTCCTCTCCCTTGATGGGAGGAAGGGTGGGCAGGCATCCAGCGAGGATTTACTCCTGCTGGGATATGGGGAATTGGAGAGGACTAAGGTGAGGGTGCAATTTGAAATCCCAAATCCGAATTTCTAAACTCTAAACAAATACAAAACCACAAACACAATTGAACTGAGATGTCTGGTTATTCCTCTGGTCATTGCGAGCCCGAGCGGAGCGAGGGCGTGGCAATCTCACCGTCACTTCTCCACCGAAATTGCTTCGGCTTCGCCTCGCAATGACATTTTTGGGGGAGGCTATGTGGTGTCCGGAAATATGTGGCTACGGCTGGTAGAAGCTGCTCGTCCAGGCTGGTCTGGGTGGTGCTTGGCCTGACTCGAGCATATCTTTCCAAGCTTCATTGGTGAGGCGGTTATTGATGGGCTGCTTGAACTCGTAGTAGCTTAAAGTTGGCCCGGCGCCAATGATGATTCTGCCGTCGGGGACCTTGTAAGCCACCAGGATGAGGTCGACATAGCCTACCGCCTCCTCCAGAACTTCAGGTGGCTCATTTGTGTCAGCGTGGACGTCAGCCACAATGGTCGTTTCCTTGCCTTCGGCTTCAACGCCGCAGATTATATTCTCAAGGCCGTTGCCGAAGTCCCTGATGAAGGCATAATCGTCCTGGGAAAGTTCAGCGCCTTTAAGCTCGTTGATAGAAATACTGAGCAACCTGTCCAGGACAGATTCTAAACTCGCCAGGCGATTATCTTCCTCCTGGCTCAAAGCTCCAAGCTGAGACAGCCCTTGCCTGGTCATTTTGGTGAGGTCAAGCATACGGGCGTAGAATTCAGGCACCGGCTCGATGTAGCCGAGCAACGGCTTTGGCGGTAGTGGCGCTGCTGTCAAACTAGGTGTATAGCTCTGTTTGGCATAGAGTATGGTATCATGCCTGAGCTCAGCCCATGAGGCTAGAGCGGTGTTCATTTCTTTGTCCTGCCAGGCTTCGGTCTGCATGAAGGCTGGATAGCCTTTGCCGAATTCATCGAGCAACGGTTTCAGGGCATAGAGCCATGTCCAGTACAGGTTACGGTGCCAGTCCTCTTCGGTGAAGGCGGCAAACTGGTCTTTAAGCTGCTTGAGCTGCTGGTCATAGCTGGTGTCTTCGCCCTGATACTCGGTATCTCCTTCTCGTTTTAATATCTCATAAGCTCTGTCTGAGCCGAGGACGGCCATGACGTCCAGGCCTCTGGGGAAGCATCTGGCTGGGCCCAACGGGGTCATCTTCATGGTGAAGGGATTGCCTGTGCCGACATACATGCCGACGGCAGGTGACACCAGGTTCTGGAACATGTAGGAATCAGGGACGAACCTCTGCCCCATGAATCTCATCCCTTTTGTCTTAGCCAGACATTCATAGAGTTTTTCCTTGGTTACCGGGGGATATATCACACATACACCTGAGCCGCCGTAGATTTCAGGGTTTCTCAGCAGGGCTAGCTCGGCTTTCAGCTCTAGCATCTTGACCTCATCACAGAGCTGGATTGGGGCGAATTCCTGCCCAAAGACCTTTTTTAGACTGGACAGGTATTCGTATGGCGTCAGGTCATCGGCGGTGCCGACGAAGAACGAGGTGACGGAATAAATCCTGTCCCAGGTATCTTTAGCGGTATAATCGCCGACTTTGACGCCGGGCAACTCGGCCGAAATGAGCGACGCCTGAATGGTGGCGGTCTCAGCATCCTCCTCAGCAATCAAGGCATCAGGCCCTCCTTTCAGAAGGAAGGCCATTCTGCCGTACCACATCATCGTCTTGAAGTAGCTCTTCAGTATGTCGCTCTGGGTGTAATGCCCTCTGGGCACGTACTGAGAATAATCCTCCTCATAGAGGTTCTGGGAATCTAGTGAATTGAAAATGGCACTGGGGCTGAAACCCTGATGGGCTTCGATGTTTTTTATTTCCTCGCCGACTTCATTTTTCACGTAGCTGGGAATGGCGAAGTCTATTTTCTTAGAAGGTGTCTGAAGCAAGCTTAAAGCCACGGCAAAATAGGCAACGTTTCTTCTGGCAGCTTCTTTCAGCATTGGCTGGGTGAAAGTTTGGTAATCGGATTCTGCTCTTTCCAGCATCGCCAGACTCATATCGATAAGCTGGCTGTGGAATTCCTCCTCCTCGATTCGCTTCAGAATCTCGTTGAACTGAATGTGATACAGGTGGAGCAGGGTGTCTGTGGTGACGAAGATGGGGATTTCTCTGTTTTTCAGGGTTTTATATGGCTCCACAATGTCATCGCCGCTCCACGGGATAACCACGAAGCCGTTCCTTTCGAGGAGCGTTTCCTGTCCTGAGTTCAGGTTCAACTCGTTTTGAATCTGTTTTGAGTTAGCTATTTGAGTCAAGTCCAGGGGCAGGGAATATGGTGGGCTGCTCGGAGTAAAGCTGACGGGAGTCGGTCTGTAGGCTGAAGCCATAGCCAACTTGGGATTGGGCAATTCGCCGGTTGGGGGAAAAGTAGGCGGTGTCGGTGGCGGCTGAACTGCACAGCCGCTGGCGACGATGGTTAAAGCTACAAGAACAACTGTAAAGATTTTCGCAACTTTCATCTCAACCTCCGTGGAACTGGCTAGTTTGTTCTCAAGCCAGGTTTAGCGTTTATTTATAAGCCCTGTATTTGGTGAATTATTCTGGATTTTGTTGGATGGCTGGGCTCCATTACCGGTGTTTTTGCCACTTTGAGGATGAAGGCTGGTTCTGGCTGGGATTAAAAGGATTTGTCTTCGCTCCGTTCCCTGTTTTGTTATCACTTTGGGTGGTAGGCTGGCTTGGCCCAGATGGTGTTGTCTTGTCCTAGTCTCTATTCCAGTCTCTATTCCAGTCTCCCCAGTCCTGGGTGCCATCTTTATCTGATTGCCTTTCGCGGCTCTCCCCCCATATTGCGTCAATAGCTCCCTGCCAGTCTTTTTTAGTTTGCGGTGATGCTTTCTCTTTGGCGTTTTCCAAAGCTTTTAAGCTCTTAGAGGCGCTCTTATCCAGGGACCTCTTGAAACGCTC
>JADHXB010000058.1 GCA_016783155.1 Dehalococcoidia bacterium | reverse complement strand
CCGCCTCGCTTTCCCTCTCCCGGTTACCCAGACCACGTTCGCGGCGCTCCAGGGCATCCAGCTTGTGTTCTAGCTTCTCTTCCTTCTGAGCAAAACGCCTTTCCAGTCCCTGTAACTCAAAACGTCGTTCGCGACTATCGGCCTCGGCAGCTGCCCTGACCTTGATAGCTTCCTCTCTGGCTTTCTGAAGCATATCTTTATGTGTAGCCGCTGCCTCTTCCAGTAATCGCTTGGCTTCATTTTGAGTTCTGCGAAGTTGCTGGTTGGCTAATATCTGTCTGGCAAAATAGCCGAGTAGTAGACCTAAAATAAGAATAAGCCCAACTATAATAATGTATATTGTTGTAGAAATAACCATTTAACTGTCTCACTTTCCGAAAACACCACATATGTAGAAATCCTCTAAATTATTCCTTTGCTAATAGTAATCTTTCGCAGAGCTGGTGTCAAACAAATGTCCTACTCAGGGACACTACGCAGAGTCAGGTTGTCGCTCTTGCCACAAACGCGCTACAGCAGAATCAATAGTCCCATAATCAAAGCCGCGCCGCCGAAGATGGTCGGATAGATAGCGACGGAATTCACGATACTCCAAGCCAGATAGAACACGTGTCTTCTTTAATCCCGCTTCATAGGCGGCAGTTTCATCATCTAAATCCGCCACTACCTCATTAGCTGTTTCAGCAGCCACACCCTTCTGTCTCAATTCAAGCTTTATTAACCGCCGGCTTCGAGGCCTGAATGACAGACGATTGTCTCTCCAGTAATGGGCAAAAGCTACATCATCAATCAGCCGACGCTCCTTTAACCCACTAATAACTTCATCCACCACCTCACCATCAAAACCCCGACGGCGTAGTCGTTTCCTTACCTCAGCCTCACTTCTAGGACGATAGTCGAGATAATGTAAAGCGGCTCCAAAACAATTGTGGGAAAGGTCGGCTTCCTTCAGTTCTTCAATCTGCTCTGCCGACAGGTGCTGACCAACTTTGAGACCAGCTGTGGCTGCCACCTCCTCACCGATAGCAAATGAAAAGGAGCCGTCAATAAAGACACTGACTTGCTTTTTCCCGCCCTTCACCCGCAGAGCCGTAATCATCCCCTCTTGAACCTCCTCTAAAGCCAAGCTTTTTACTTCGCTCTGGGGAAAAACTGTGCAGAAGAGTTCAGCTTACTCGGAAATTTCCTTTGTTTCGGCACCTGAGCTCGATGAAGACATTGCCGCAGTTCTTATCTCTTGCTCTATCTTAGAAGCCAGGTCAGCATTCTTCCAAAGGTAATCTCTGGCATTCTCTCGCCCCTGTCCCAACTTCAGGTCACCATAAGTGAAAAAAGTACCGGCCTTTTTTACTATCCCCAGAGCAACGCCTAAATCGATAATGTCACCTTCCTTACTTATGCCATACTTACCATGCTTAAACATTATGTCAAATTCAGCAGACCGAAAAGGCGGCGCCACTTTATTCTTGACTACCCTAGCCCGGACTCTGGTGCCCACCACCTCAGAACCTTGTTTAAGAGAATCAATCCGTCTTAAATCAATCCGCACCGAGCTATAGAATTTCAAGGCTCTACCCCCGGGAGTAACCTCCGGGCTACCAAAAATGATGCCCACCTTTTCCCGTAGCTGGTTTACAAAAACCACCGCAGTATGTGATTTGCTAATCGCCGCTACCAATTTTCTTAATGCCTGTGACATCAATCGCGCCTGCAAGCCCACATGGATATCACCCATCTCCCCCTCTATCTCAGCACGAGGCACTAAAGCAGCCACGCTATCAATAACTATCAAATCAACAGCTCCACTCCGTACCAGTTCCTCAGTAATCCCCAAAGCCTCTTCACCATTATCAGGTTGAGATATGCGCAAATCTTCGATTTTTACCCCGCAATTGGCCGCGTAGGTGGTGTCAAGGGCATGCTCTGCATCTACATAGACAGCGATGCCACCGAGCTTCTGAGCTTCGGCAATTATATGCTGGGCGAGTGTGGTCTTACCTGAAGCTTCAGCACCGAAAATCTCACTAACACGTCCTCGAGGAATGCCACCTATCCCTAAAGCTAAATCTAAACTCAGCGAACCGGTTGGGATAGCCTCCGCTACCACTCTTGCCGAAAGCTCACCGAGCTTCATAATCGAACCTTCACCAAACTGCTTTTCAATACGACTTATCGCCAGTTCCAGTGCCTTCTCTTTCTCTGAAGCCATCTCTTGCCTCCTCTAACAGCCAGGCGCATCATAACACACGCATTATATCAGCACAACCCATAGCCCGATGGGTTTATAATTTAAAACGGCGGAATCGGTGGAGGACAGCATTTATGCCTGCTTTTGCTCATCATAAAATCAACCTGCTCTTTAATTTTCTTATCAGCCTCACCCGTAATCAAGTAACGGTCAAGCTCGCTGTAGGTCAGCCCCATCTCTGCCTCATCCGTCTGCCCTTCCCACAAACCTGCCGAAGGCGGCTTATCAATGATCTCTCGAGGAATATCTAAATATCTGGCCAAATCTCGCACCTGGCTCTTGACAAGGTTGCCCAAAGGCATAAGGTCTGAGCCACCATCTCCATACTTGGTAAAATAGCCAACTGACAATTCACTCCTATTGCTGGCACCCACTACCAGATAATTGAGACGGTTGGCAAAATAGTATAGAGTAACCATCCGCAGCCTAGGTTTGATATTATTTTCCGCCAGCCTCTTTGTTGCCGCATCATAACCGTCGCCCGGCAAAGCCTCAATCAAGATATCAAACACTCCATCGAGGACAACGACCTTAACAGGTATATGAAACTTGGCAGCAACAAGCTCTGCATGCTCTCTATCGATTTTGCTGCTGTGACAAGGCATAATAATTCCCAGAGTCGCCTCAGGAAAAGCACGTTTGCACAGCACAGCAACCACAGAGGAATCGACTCCACCGCTCATCCCCACAACCACCCCTTTACCCATAACTTGCGAGACCGTCTCCCTGGTCCACAAAATAAGTTTCTGGGCTAATTCTTCGATTGACGGCTTCATTACACTAGTTGGTAGTATAACACTCCCCAAAGCAATTCGCCAGAGGATGACAAGAGAAAACAAGTTCGCTGCAAAAATAGCAGAAACAGAGATAGATGGTCTACTGCGCGCGCTTTAAGCACCTGCTTATGCTCTGTCAAATTAGAAGTTTGACTCAGCAATAGTTACCAGGTAAACTATTGCTTGGAGTGCAAAATGCCCATTTATGAATACCTATGCTCCGAGTGTAATTGCAAGTTTGAACTGTTACGCTCTATAAGCAAAGTTAACGAAGAGACTTCATGCCCCCAATGCCAACACACCGCCAAACGAGTCTTCTCTCGATTCGCCTCATTTTCCAAAGGTAGCGATGGCGAATCTACGCCTATAGCTGGGACTGCCAGCTCATGCTCAAGTTGCACCGCCTCCAGCTGCAGCAGCTGCAGCATATAGCTTAGCCTGAACTCTACAATGCCAGCTTGCTAGGTCAATTCTTTTCCCTTCTTTCCCAACCTCTCAACCTTAAAATACCAAAGGCAATGCCACCAATAAGCAAAGCTTCCAACATAATAGCTCCAAAACCAAACAGGGCTGCATCGTAGAAAAATCCTCCGGGGAATAACCTGATCAGGTAATCCCTGGCCGGATCAAGTATCCAATATTCATTTGTAAAGCTGACCAAATGGAAAAGAATAAAGAGCCGCTCAAAGCCAAATAACGCCCAAAGAGCCAGGGCAACCATCAGACCCATAGTAATAAAGCTCCCCCAAAATAAACCCCGGACCAACATCCACCACCCAACCCTCAAACCAAAAAACAATGCAAGGGCACAGATGACTATCAGGAGAAAAGCCCCTCTTTGCACCCAATAGTCCAACTGAATCAAGCTTCTTACATCCCCGAGATGAATCACTTCCCGTTCATTGAATAGGTTAAACTCTTCATCCCCCTTGACAACCGTAATCTGTACTGTATCTGCCCTGAGGTTGAAGTAATCAATCAGATGCTGAGCTACACTCCTTAGCTGTATCTTATCTATGCCAGTGTCCTGGCTTATTTCATATTTATCAAAGCCATATTCATAAAGACTAAGCTCATTGACCTCCAAACAAATAGTGCTTGTTATAAGTAACACGGGTAGGCAACACACAAACAACCAATAAATGATATTCTGAATAATTTTCACTTTACTCCCTCAATGAAAAACCTCCTAAAACCAAACCGATAATAACCAGTATGCATCCGAGCTGTCAAGCAAAAAATTTTAAATTTTTCAAAACGCCAAGGACAACTATCCAAAACCCTGTGTTATAATTAGCAAACAGACCTCCCAAGAAAAAGTTTTATGATTACCCATCTCCACATCCACAGCGAATATAGCCTGCTTGATGGTCTATGCCGCATTCCCCAGCTTATTGCCAAAGCCAAAGAGCTAGGCATGACTAGCCTAGCCATCACCGACCATGGAAGCATGCATGGCGTCATCGATTTTTACACAGCAGCTAAAGAGGCTGGCATAAAGCCTATTATCGGCTGCGAAACTTACTTAGCTGAAACCAACCGTCAGAGTCGAAACGCCAGCGATAAGAACCCCTATCATTTGGTCTTGCTTGCCAAAAATCAACAAGGCTATCACAACTTGATTCAGCTGACCACTAAAGCTCACCTTGAGGGCTTCTATTACAAGCCAAGGGTGGACAAAGAGCTCCTGGCCCAGCACCATGAAGGACTTATCGCATTATCCGCATGTGCCCAAGGCGAGCTTCCCCGTCTCATCTTGGAAGGACGTCTTGAAGATGCAACCACACAAGCCGCCTGGTATAAGGAGACCTTCAACGACTTTTACTTGGAAATTCAAAGACACCCTATTCCTGAGCTGGAACAAATCAACAAAGGACTCCTTTCCCTGTCTTCAAAACTAAATATACCCATTGTGGCTACAAACGACGTGCATTATGTCAACAAAGAGGACTCAACTAGTCAAGAATTACTGCTTTGCATCCAAACTAACACCTCAATTTACGACGAAAAAAGACTTAAGATGGCTGGCGATTTCTTTTATCTGAAAAGTCCGGAGGAAATGGCGGAGATGTTCGCCGACTTACCCCAAGCTTTAGAGAACACACAGAAAATCGCCGATATGTGCCAATTAGAGATAGAGTTTGGTCGTCTCCATCTCCCGCGGATAGATTTACCCGAAGGCAAGACGTCGGACGATTACTTGGCTGAGCTCTGCTGGCAAGGACTAAAACAACGCTATCCATCACCCACCCCAGAAATCGAACAGCGTTTGGCTTATGAGATAGAGGTCGTCACGCAAACACAATTTGCCGACTACTTTCTTGTTGTCTGGGATCTCATTTCCTTCGCCAAAAAACAAAACATCCTTTTTGGCGTCCGAGGCAGTGCTGCCGCCAGCCTGGCTCTCTACTGCCTCGGCATCACCAACATCGACCCACTCACTAACAAGTTGGTTTTCGAACGCTTCTTGAATTTGGAACGACGCGAGCCGCCTGACATCGACTTAGATTTCCAAGACAACCGCCGCGATGAAATGATAGCCTACGTCACCCAAAAATACGGCCCTGACCATGTGGCCCAAATCATCACCTTCGGCACTTTAGGTGCTAGAGCCGCCCTAAGAGATGTAGGCAGGGCTCTGGGCATGCCTTACAGCCAGGTTGACAGAGTAGCCCGACTTGTTACGCCCAGGCCGAACATAAACCTGGACCAAGCTTTAGCTGAGAATAAAGAGCTTTATGATATTTATCACGAAGATAGCGCAGTGCAAAACCTGGTTGACACCGCCAGAAAGTTAGAAGGGGTAGCTCGCCATGCTAGCACTCATGCCGCCGGAGTTGTCATATCCAGAGAGCCATTAACGCAACATATACCGTTGCAACGCGCCACCAAAGATCATGAACAAGCTGCAACTATGACTCAGCTTTCCATGGAAAGCGTCGCTCGTCTTGGGCTACTCAAGCTGGATTTCCTTGGATTGGCTAATCTCACCCTCTTAGCCAAGGCTAGGGAAATAATCGCCGAAAATCGTGATGTTGCCATCAACTTGCAGCATATTCCGTTAAATGACGCAGCAACTTTTGAATTGCTCGCCTCCGGAGAAACCGGCGGCATCTTCCAATTAGAAAGCGCCGGTATGCGCCGCTATATAAAGGAACTTAAGCCCACCACCTTCAATGATATCGCAGCAATGGTAGCTCTTTACCGTCCCGGACCTATGGAGCACATACCAACCTTCATCAAGGCAAAGTATGGAATTGAGTCCATTCGATATCCTCACCCCGACGTCAAGAAGATTCTAGAGGAAACTTACGGGGTCATTGTTTACCAAGACCAGGTGCTCCATATAGTTCAGGCTTTAGCCGGCTATAGCTTGGGTCAAGCCGATATTTTCCGCAAAGCCATGGGTAAGAAAATCCCTGAAGTAATGAAAAAGGAACGGCAAAATTTCATAAACGGCGCTAAGAAAAATGGGGTGTCTTCTGAACTGGCTGCTGAGATTTTTGCCTTAATCGAGCCTTTTGCCGGCTATGCCTTCAATAAAGCTCATAGCGTGAGCTACGCCTTAATCGCTTATGAAACAGCCTATCTCAAGGCTAACTACCCTGTTGAGTACATGACTGCTTTTTTAAATACCTATGCTGCTCATTCAGACAGGCTTACCTCAGCCATTGCTGAATGCCGCCGCCTGGGTATCTCTGTATTACCTCCGGACGTTAATAAAAGCAAAGCAAGCTTTGCTATCGAGGAGGAAAATGGTAAGGCAGCTATCCGCTTCAGCCTGACAGCTATTAAAAATGTCGGCTATGCAGCCATTGAACCCATCATATTAGCTCGAGAAAAAGGCGGCCCTTTCAAATCTATCGAGGATTTCTGCCGTCGCGTTGATTTACGCAGCATCAACAAAAAGGTCGTAGAAAGCCTGATCAAAGCTGGAGCTTTCGATTGCCTGGCTCCTCGTGGAACACTTATCCAGGCTATAGACCGAATCATATCCCTGGGACAGTGGGAACAACGACTGAGAGAATCAGGCCAGTCCAGCATGTTCGACCTCTGGGGCGACACTGTGCCAGCACCACTCCCCAGCTTGAATCTGAACCACCTTGACACAACTCTTAAAGACAAGCTGGATTGGGAACGAGAGCTGCTGGGAGTATATTTCTCAGAACATCCCCTCACTTCGATAGCTCCAAAATTGGTTAATACTACCACTACGCTCTGCGGTGGAATCGACGTCGAAATGGTCGGGGAAAAAGTGGTTATCGCTGGAATGGTAACCTCTATGCGCCAACTTTATACCAGAGACAAACGTCCTTTCGTCATAGCCACTCTAGAAGACCTGGACGGCAACATCGAGGTTATCGCCTGGTCTGAAGTCTACAACCAGACAAAAGAGGTATGGCAAGAAGGCAAAATCCTTCTGGTAGAAGGTGCAGTGAAGCTAAGAGATGACCGGGTAAGCGTTAATTGCTACCGGGTACGTCAATATCAACCAGATAGTGAAGAGGGACAGGAGACTAATCCAGCTACACAACCTTCGTTGCCACGTAAAATAACAATTAATATCACCCAAACCGACAAAACTGAAGAAGACGTAACACGTCTCAATCAGGTCATGGATATTCTCACCCGCTATCCAGGACAAGACACTGTCGTGCTCACCATAGTCACCGGAGAAGAGACAGTCAACATGAAACTGCCAAACACAATCAGCTATTGCCCAGAATTAACACGAGAAGTGGATAGCATACTTGGGGATGACAGCTTAAGATTAAAAGATGGTCAGTAGACCTGCTACAGAAGCAGCCTCACTCCCAAGGAGAGAGTTTAGACACTGTCTATTTGAAGAGACTTCGCTACCACGTGAATTGCCTGTCAGTCCACCACGGGTAAAAGTCAGGCATATCAGTGCTTGGTTTCATCGTGAAACTCGGAGGCCTTTTCTCGAGAAATGACATGACGCCTTCGCGGGCATCCGCCTGTTGAAGAGACCACCTAAAAGCCTTCGAATCGATCTTGTGCGCTTCCATTGGATGGTCTGCCCCCAACATTTTCCATAGAAGCTGACGGCAAAGAGCCACAGAAACCGCGGAGGTATTCTGGGCAATTTCCGAGGCAATTTCGCGTGCCCGAGGAATTAAACCGTCTGGCGGCAATACCTCAGTCACCAATCCATGAGCAAGCGCTTCTTGAGCTCCAAACACCCTGCCTGTAAGAAACCACTCCGTAGCTTTGCCCATACCAACAATGCGAGGCAGAAACCACGCACTAGCCCCTTCAGTAACTACACCTCGCCTGGTAAAAACAAACCCCATCCTTGCATTCTCAGACGCCAGCCGGATGTCCATGGCTAGCGTCATAGTAATTCCCACCCCAACAGCCGGCCCATTAATAGCGGCAATTACCGGCTTTTTCAGGTCATAGACTTTCAGGGTTATCAAGCCAGCTAGGTCTCTATAAGCCTCGGGGTCAACATGACGTTCAGCCGAGTATCTTTCAAAAAGTCCAGATTTAGGATCCAAATCGGCTCCGGCACAGAAAGCGCGTCCAGCACCTGTTACAATTACAACCCGCACATCGTCATCAGCATCAGCTCTGCCAAAAGCGTCAATGAGTTCTTGACATATAACCGGACTGAAAACATTTAACCTCTCCGGCCTGTTGAGCGTTATTGTCAAAATTCTATCGGATACCTCGTATAATATCTGGCTATACTTCATGGCTCCCCCCTTTAAATTCTCTACTTGTCACCTCAAAGGTCATTTCAATTTAGATGGGTTATCTTTTCTGACATTTGGCAGGTACCTTGACAGAAGGAGCTTGTTCCAAGCGGAGCAAGAACTCTTTGATTTCCACACCACCACCAAAGCCACCTAAACTACCATTGCTACCAATTACTCGATGGCACGGGATTACAATCGGCAGTGGGTTTCTAGCCAAGGCTTGCCCCACACCCCTGGCTGCTT
>JADHXB010000057.1 GCA_016783155.1 Dehalococcoidia bacterium | reverse complement strand
AGGTTGTCTCTTGTCACCCCTACGGTCATGCCTACCATTCGAGCCAGCGCTGGTGCCTGGCAAAAAGAAGCTTTGCGATTAAGTCGCATCACCCCCGGTATTTTCTCCAGCTCCTCCATTTTCTCCAGTCTTTTGTAGGCAACGGGGCTTGTTTTTAGGCGAAGCAAAGACTCCATCTCATGGGTAAGTTTTGCCCAGTCAATCGCCGGGGCTTCTTTTTTCTCCACTTGTTTCCTCCTTTTTCCTTATGATACCCACCTTAAAAAGGTGTATTCACGACAGGTATTTTACTAACTCAGACGGGAAATTTGAATGTTTTTTTAAGGTTAAAACATAATGTTTGAAATGTCAACAGATTGCATTGACAGGTAGAAATTTCTATAGTAATATCTGGGTCAGGTCGAACATAGCGAAACTGAGATATTAGGCAAGGAGTGGCAAAATGGCAAAGGAAATTATTCTTTACAATCTGGCAGATAATGTAACTGATGAACAGTACAAAGATTTCGTTACCACTGAGAAAGGACCTCTACTTGAGAGCCTGTCGTCAGCCAAGAAATTTGAACTGGTCAAGATAACGGGAGCTGCGACGGGAGATATTCCTTATAAATACGTTGGAATCCTGGATCTGAACAGTTTGGATGAATTCCGCGAGAAAGATGCCCCGTCGCAGAAATTCCAAGACTTTCTGGCGAAATGGATGCCGATGGTCAAAAACGCTCACATCCTGTCCGGGGAAGAAATCTATTAATCTGAAAATGCGCCAGCTGAAAAAGGACGGGGGAAGGAGGGTCATGAATTAGAGCATCTATTAACCGAAAAAAGTAAATATTGAATAAACAGAGCTTGACAAGAATTGTGCGTTCAAAGGAGGGATAAATGTTAGACCAGACCAGTCAGTGGTACAAGTTGCAATATCCGGAGTGTTTCGTTAATGAAGAGCAACGAATGATGCAGAAGATGTTTGCTGATTTTGTCGACAAGGAGATTATGCCGGTTCGGGACAAAATTGACGATGATGTAACGCATGAAAAAATAATTACCCCAATTCTAAAAAAATTACAGGTAGACCTCGGTTGCCAGAAAAGCATGATACCGGAGGAGTATGGTGGTTTTGCGGAGAAGGGTACCATAGTTGTCGGTGCCCTAAAGCAGGAGCAGGGGGGACGTGGCGATTATGGCATAAGTATGGCCAGTGCCTGCACCGACTGGGTGTGGACACCGGCTTTTATAGCCTATATGGCACCCTTTTCTCCACAGGCGAAGGCATGGGCAAAAGCGGTGTTTACTGAATTTGCCCCCAAGTTCGTTGGCAGCGAGTTAGCCGTTGGCTGCATGAACTTTAGCGAAGTCGAATCTGCCGTTGATATTGAGAATACACTGAATGAGGGCAGAACGATAGGGGTGAGAGCCAAACTTGAAGGTAACGAATGGGTAATAAACGGAAACAAGTTTTGGGCATCTAATAGTGGCATAGCTGACCTCAATTGCGTGGTTTGTAATATGGACCCGAGGTTGGGGATAGATTCCTTTACTTTGATTTATGTACCCGAACCCTGGCCCGGCGTTTCCCATGGTAAATTTGAGGTCAAATGCGGCATGCAGGCTGACCGAAACACCTCTACTTACTTTGATGATGTCAGGGTACCTAAGGAGTGGGGACTACAAGGACCTGAAGCCTGGGCTATCTTCCAAAATACCCTGTCTGTCCCCATGCCTCTGAATTCGGCACATGCCACAGGTATTCTACAAGGGGCATTCGATGTGCTTCTTGAGTATACGGGACAGAGGATGGCAGGTGGTAAACCAATCAACCAGCACCTTTCATCGGCTGCCATATTGGGCGAGATAGCCTCGGTGCTGACTGTGGCCAGAGCCTCTTTTTTGGAACTGGCCCACGAGTATGACCATCAGGAGATTTATGGTCCCTGGGACTCGGTAAGTATGGTAGCTAAAGGGCACGCTGTGCATGTATTTATTACCAGGAAAGTATCAGAACTGATCCTGAGAGGGATGGAACTCATGGGTTCTTACGGTTATGTCCGTGAAAACAATTACGAGAAGTATTATCGTGATTCTGCGGAAGCGAAAATAGTTTTAGGTGGTGTGCAGTATGGTTTATTTGCCACCTGCAAGCAATTTTATGACCTGGATTACTCTTCATTTGGTCTGGGGAAGCTTCAAAAGCCAGCTTGAGGTGAAAAGGGTTTAACGATTATAGAAGCCTAAAATACAGGCTAGTTTGCCCTCGAGGCAGGCTTCTGCATGCTCGAGGAACTTAAGCTCGGCTCTAAATCAGGTAGCAAATTGTCTTCTTCTAAGGCCAGAGTTCCTTAGCTACGTCTTCCAGGCCTAGTTCAAGCAATTTCTTTTTACTCGGCTTGGCTGTCTTGAGGTCCCAGTCCATGGCAGCAAGGTACTCTCTGTCCAGAGTGTCCTCATCAACTGTTATCCCGGCCAGGGGGCCTTCCTTTTTCGGCGGCTTGCCGATTACCCTGTCAGGGATTGTGAACTGTAGTGGGTTCAACCCTTCGCGAATATTGAAAGCCTGCCGGAGGTTAGAAATTCTCTCCCCCGTCCTAAGCAGCTCGTCATTAGTTACGTCCCAACCGGTAACCGCGGTCATAAACTCAGCGATAGGGTCAACGGTGGGAAAAGCCAAGTACACGAACAGGCACATTCCGGTGCAAACCAAGGAATGGTTGAAGTTGCTACCTATCTTGTGCGCTTCTCCCCTGCCAGAAAAGGACTTGTGGTCGAATTGGGGCAGCAGTCCCTGGGGATGCGCTGGTGCCATCGACATCTCTGAGCCGGTAAAATGGCGAGCCGGAGTGGGGTCCAGCCTGTAGCCAGTTACATAGTGAAAGGAATGCTTCGGGTCATGTGCCGGAATCTCTTGCCCTTGAATGTGCATGGCGTATTTATCTGCACCCTTGCCAATCTTCTCCGCGGCCACCTTTACCCCATCGGCTAAAACGGCACCGAAACCTTCTCTCTTAGCTAGTTTTTCCGTCATGGCAACGATGGCTTTATGGTTGCCCCAGGTCATTTCGATACCATCGGTATCTTTCTTGGTAATAAGTCCATTCTCAAAGCATTCAATGGAGAAGGCGATGGTAGCTCCGGCAGAGATGGTGTCAATCCCATAGCGATCGCAGATATCGCCTGCCTTGATTATTGATTCAACGTTGTTATTGAGGCAATTGGTGCCAAACATGGCTATTGTTTCATATTCCGGCCTACGTGTACCGGCCTCATATTTATAGTCTCCGGTTCCTGCCTTCATGTATCCTCCACATCCAATGGGGCACAGGTAACAGGCAAACCTCTTCGACCTACGCTCAATCACAGCATCGGCTCCGATAGGTTCAGGGTCGGGAAAGTCAATAACCCCTATCCCCCCGAAGTTTTTGACTGGCGATCTGCCGTCCTTGGCGTTTATAGTAGTGAGGAACGGCGTGCCTATCGGCTTTAACCAGGCAATATGCCCTCCCAGTTCACCCAGGTATTTTTCTCTTAGCTCACTGGTTCTTTTTTCATCGGCGAGAGGAACCTTCATGTTGCCCTTCACCGCAACTGCCTTGAGCTTCTTTGAGCCCATCACCGCGCCCAGACCAGACCGAGCCGCAGTTCTGCCCCTGCTCATAACCGCGGAGATGCGAGAGAGATTCTCTCCTGATGGGCCAATGCAGGCTACTTCCACATTCTTGCCTAATTCAGATTTGAGTATGTCTTCGGTTTGGTAAGTATCCTTCCCCCATAGGTGGGCGGCATCTCTCAGTTCTGGCTTGCCATTATTAATAAAGAGGTAAACCGGCTTGGCTGATATGCCGGCAAAGAACACCGCATCGTAACCGGCGAACTTCATGTAAGCGCCGAAATAACCACCTGAATTGGCATCGCCCCAACCGCCGGTCAGCGGTGATTTCCCCACCACTGTGAACCTTGTACCCGAAAGGGCGGGGGTACCAGTAAACGGTCCTGCAAGAATGCCAAAAGTATTATCTGGGCCCAATGGGTCAACACCACCCTTTTGTCGGCTGAAAAGGATACTAGCACCGATGCCGTAGCCACCGATGAACTGGCGGCAAAGCTTTTCGTCGAGTACCTCATCCCTTAGTTCATTTCTGGACAGGTCTACCCATAGAATCTTACCCATATAACCATACATCACACTTACACTCCTCTCTTTGTTTGTTTAAATAATGGAATAGTGGTTATTCGAGTTAGCCTGGGATTGCCAATATCAACTACTGCGGTTATTTTACATTTCTGCCTGCTGATGGTCAACTGGTTCAGCGGTGCTGAAATGGGATACCTGTGCAAAAGTTTAGACTATTATATATTATATAGGCATTAAACTGACACTTAAGGGGGTATAACACATGAGATTAAAAGACAAAGTAGCTATCGTTACTGGTGGTGGGAGAGGTATCGGCAAGGCTATCTCGGTGGCCTTTGCTTCTGAGGGGGCAATAGTAATAACAGCCGCCCGGAATCCCTCCAAGTTAGATGAGACCATCGAAAAGATCAAATCAGAAGGAGGTAGAGCAAAAGCCATACAAACCGATGTTTCCGATGAAAAGCAAGTGCAGCGGATGGTAGCCGAAACTCTCAATGCCTACGGCAAGGTCGATATACTGGTCAATAATAGCGGCATTGGTGGACCTACTGCCAAGATCGTTGACCTGAGGCTGGAGGATTGGAACGAGGTACTGGCTATTAATCTAACCGGGAACATGCTATGTGCAAGGGAGGTGCTTAAGCATATGATCCCGCACGGAAGAGGAAATATCGTCAACATAGGCAGCGATGGTGGAAGGTTCGGATACCCTATGAGAAGTCCTTACTGTGTTTCTAAGTGGGGTATCATTGGACTGACCGAGACACTGGCTATCGAGGTGGGAGAATACAACATTCGGGTCAACTGCATTAGCCCTGCTGCAGTTAGTGGAGAACGTCTTACTAACGTGGTAATGGGCAGGTCCAAAGCTACGGGTGTTCCTTTTGAGGAGTTGATGAGCAAAATTGCTATGAACTATTCTCTCCACAGACCGACTGAAGAAGCTGAGGTAGCTGCTGCTGCAGTGTTCTTGGCTTCAGACGAGTCTAGTGGGGTAACCGGGCACACTCTTGTTGTCAATTGTGGTCACCATATAGTGCAGTAAATGACATGTGAATATCAACCAAAAAGCACTTTGCTTTATAGCTATATAGCATGGCATACTATGAAATCGAAAAGGAGGTTAATATGAGTTCAATCCAACAGGACTTATCCGTATTTAATAAATTTAATTTTGAGGTGCCGCCCGTAGGTGTTAAGTTCTTACCTACTAAACCGGATGGAATTAAAAGGTTAAATAAGATTCTGGATTTTTGTGAGATGCTTGTAGAAGCGCAAAATGGCAGCTCTTTTTACGCCACAAAAGAAGACTTCACATGCATAGGACCGCTGCTATTAGGTATGGTGGATGGTGATCCAATTTTCCAAAGCGGGCAAGTAGGACCCAAATTAGAAGTTTTTAAGGAAGCACGTGCCAACAGAAGAATCTATCAGTATATTCCAAAACTTGCGAAGGATACTGTTAACAATGTCGCTTTTTCTCCCCTAGACCAACTGTCGTTCGAGCCAGACGTATTAGTTGTCACTGCTAACCCGAGTCAAGCGGAAATTTTACTGAGAGCAAATAGCTATACAACCGGGAAAATGTGGTCCAGTAAGGGAACACCGGTTGCAGCGTGCGCATGGCTATATATTTACCCATACGTAAGTGGCGAATTGAATTTCACGCTCCCCGCTTTTAGTTTTGGCATGAGGGCAAGAAGACTATTTCCAGAAGGTCTGCTGCTTATATCAATTCCCTGGGACTTGCTCCCCAGTATGGTAGAAAGTTTGCAGGATATGGAATGGGTTCCTCATTCACACACTATAGGTAGAGAGGAACATAAGAAAAAAGTTAAGAGAATAGTTGACGCATTGAGGCAGGAATTTATAACCAAATAAGACAAGAGCATGGTGATGACCTGCCCCCAGAAAACAAGTCCAGTTATAATTGCCTATTTTATTAACTGCTGTTAACTGCCTTGCTTGCTATCATAACCATACGAGGGTAAGTTAAGGTTCCACCACGCTTCGGGGTCCTTCCCGTAGCCGGGGTCGGCGTCCAACTTTCTGAACATTTTATTAAACGCCGGGGTGGTAGCTACAATTTGCCTCACTAAATCGTGTATAAACGACCCCTCTTGCTTGGAGAAGCAGCAGCTAGCAAGGCAAATGCCACAATCATGCCCACCCAGCTTCAGCCAGTGTGAAAGACAGTTGGGTGCTTTCTCATAGTATGCCTTCACGCCAGGGTTGTTCCAGGCCCCCTGTACCTCCCATGAGGGTTCTGTTTCCATACTAAGGGCATTGCTGGGACAGACCTCAGCGCATTTCTTGCAGATACGGCAGAAGCGGAATATACCGGCATCTATCGGCTTGGTGGGAGCAAGTGGCAAATCGGTAATCACCTTGAATACCCGTACTAAAGGCCCCCATCTTGGAGAAATCATTCTGTTCAAACGGCTCAACTCGCCCAGTCCAGCCAGCACGCCGAAGCCAGGGCTATTACCAGAGGTACCCATGTTGCCGTCAGCCAGGCACTGATAGCCCAGCCTGTTTATGAATTGCTGGAGATGGAGCTGGACCGAAGTACCTCTAGAATATGCCGACGCGGAGGCGGCTGTTGCCAGTGCCGCCGGTGCTGTAGCCAGGGAGGGCGGGGACATCCGAATGGTGTAGACAATGACCCATTTCGCCTTGTAGGGTATCACCTTCTTGTTTTTATCCTCGTAGGCTTTGTCTACATCCTCAAACTCCCACTTCCTGCCATCCCACGGCCAAGCATCATTCACGTAGAACAGTTTGCGAGTGTTTTCGTCAAGCTCCACCACGCCTACGGAGGCGGCACCATAAAGTTTGGCCGCCGCCCGAATCATCTGCGTATTCTCCTCAGGCGTACCCTCGTAGCGGGGGTAGTCAAGGTCGTCGGGTATGCCCGACATTTTGAAGGGAACAGTGATCCCAGGACCTAAGAAGGCATGCTCCATTGTCAGGAGTGACGTTGCCCATCCGCCGGCGACCAGTGCCTTGTCCCTCAGCGTGAACCCCGGCTCGTTTTCAAGTATAGTCTTTGTACCCCTCGCCACAGCATGTCCCCCCGACTTCATGGCATTCTCAGGACCCACAGCCTGGGCGAAACCATTGGTGAGCATGATATTGCTGGAGTCGAAGCGCTTCATCATGTTCCAGTCAATCTCTACCGTTGGTTTATCGACCTCCTTTATCCATCCTGGTAGTTTCCGCTCCGCCACCGGCGACGCCTTGACCTCGTCAAGGTCACGGTATAGTGAAGAAACTATGCCCATGGCACCGGTGTTCTCTCCCAACCCTAGCAGTTTCATAAGGCCTCTCTTACTCAGGGTGGTATGATACTTCATAGCTACTACCTCCTTTTTAATTTAGAATATTCTTGCGTGGTAAGAACAAATCACGGAATCTGTAGCCGAAGGACATAAATCTGAAGAGAAAATTGCTCATTGGTTTAACCTCTAAATCACCTCCCATGATGTCTTTTACATGTGATTCACTGTAAAACACGATAAATGAATTCAGGTTACGATTGGTCCGCTGTGGCTTGCCAAAGTGTAACAAATAATAAGGCGCTGGTAAATACATTGAACTAGACCATACTTCTGTGATTGGTAAATGGCCCCTGCCATTTACCACATACCCGATGAGGCAGTTCATATTTGAAAATCGTTGGTTCAAATCCAGCCCCCGCTACCAATGAAGACGCAAGCCCTCGGTTTCTATGCCGAGGGCTTTTTATCAATAAATCTTTCCCATAGTTTCCCGCCAACCAGGTTGAAATTTCACCGTACCCCTTAAACCCACCAAAACCCGGTTAGCATTTTGCCCAACCGAGACCACAGCTACACCTAGTCATCACGATACCGATGCAGCGGCGCAGAGAAGTAAGCTTGTTTAGCTAAGTTTATTGGTGATACAATTCTTGGAGCTGAAAGTAGAAATTAAAGGGCGCAATTATGGTTGAGCTCAAGAGGACGAAAGAAGAGATCATTAAGAAAGCAGAAGAATTGGGGGGAGAATACGAATCAAAATACAGGGGCTGCGCCCAGTGTACGTTTTTGGCAATAGTTGATGCCCTAAGATGGGGGGGGGCTTAGAAATTATCCCGCAGGATATGGAAGAATCACTCTTTTCTGGGCTAGCTCTTCTGTCTGGCGGTGTTGGCATGACAGGAGATGGCTCATGTGGTGCTGTAACCGGCAGCGTCTTGACGATTGGCATAGCTTTGGGACTTTCTCGGGAGAAGTTGATGGATAGCGGCGTCAGGCGTATGGCTTATGACACCGCCCAAAATGCTATTCTGGATAAGTATTATGCGAAATATAATTCTATACTTTGCAAGGATGTACAGAGGAAACATTTCGGGAAAGCTTGGGACCTGACAGTTCCTGAGATGAGTGAGGAGTTCCTGAAAGAATCACGCGGGTGCACTATTGCACAAACCGCTATGTGGGCTACTAAATGTATCTTAGATGAATTTGAAGAAGGAATTTGGTAAGCTGGCATAAGGTCAAGAACATGGTGAAGACAGCCTGAAGGTCCGTTGGTTCAAATCCAGCACCCGTTGGCAAACATGCGGAAGACTAGCCGCCCCTGGCAGCCACTATAAGAGTACCTGGTCCACCATGCACGCCCAATCCAGCACCTAGTCTGGACAGCTGAATCTGTTTTTCACCAATGATAGAGGCGATGCGCTTCTTCAGCGTCTTTGCCTCCTCGGGAACTGTGCTGTAGGCTATGGCCACTTCCTGCAGGTTTGGGTAATTTCTTACAAACTCGAATAACTGCTCTATGCCCTTGGCATAAGAGCGAGCCATACCCGCCTGGATGATTTCACCATCGCGCATTGTCAGGATGGGCTTCACGTTCAGCAGTGTGCCCACCAGTGCCTTGGCTTTGGTAACACGTCCGCCCTTGAGTAGATAGTGCAAGGTATCCAGCAGCCCGCGTATTTGAGTTTGGCTGATGGCCTTCTTGGTCTCTTCCAGAACCTCCGCCAATTTGCCACCTGACTTGGCCACCCGAGCTGCAGCCGTGGCTATTATTCCCAAACCCACCGATACCGAAAAACTGTCCACCACGTGGACTTCACACTTAGGCTTTGCTATCTCGATGCCCTGGAGCGCCGCATTGCAGGTGCCGCTCACCTTTGCCGGAAGATGTATGGACACAATGGCATCAGCATTTTCGGAAAGACC
>JADHXB010000056.1 GCA_016783155.1 Dehalococcoidia bacterium | reverse complement strand
ACAGGTCTCCTTCCAAGGCATAAGCAACACCTCCTGCCTATACCTTATCACCTGTTACCCATGTCCCAGGTTTATTTTGTTACCATTCTACCCGGTTTGCACCCCTGTGTCCCCCTCTCCTTCAAAGGAGAGGGGGAAGGATTACTTTTGAAGGGGCTTCGCCCCTTCAACCTACCCTTAATAAACAATCTCTCTAAATAAGCCCACTCTATTCTAATTGAAAAATGAGCCTGAATAAAAGAGCTTCAGGCAACCCAGTTAGCAAATCTTGAGATTTGTTGAAAGAGATTGGAACGAGCCTTCACCATCCTTTCCGCAAATTGATTATCGCTCATTTGATTGGCGATTGCATCCAGTGCTTCAAAGGTTATCATAGGACGCAAGCAGCTCTCAGCTTCAGGTAATGATTTCAGCTTCTCATACGGCGGCATCACCTCATCATACGGATAAGTTTTCCTGATCTTACCTTTGTGGTCGATAACAGACACCGGGAAGAAACAGGGGCGGTGGAAGTTGATATAGGGATTGAAGTAGTCTCTATTGAACTCGTTAATCAGCTCAGCACACCTCTGGGGTATATAAGCATATCCTAACTGCTTGCGCACCACGGAGCCATTCTTGGTCTCCACCAGGCCATTATCATTGCTTTGTCTGGGTCTGGACTTGGTGAACCGAATCAGCATCTTGTTCAACAGCCTGGCTACTATATGGTTTACGAATTCAGACCCATTATCAGAATGAAATCCCCGGATAACGAAAGGGAATTGGACTAACATGCTTTCCAGTATCGGCACCAGGTAGGCTTCCGATATCCTTTCCACCGAGGCTATGATTTCCCACTGAGTGACCTCATCCACGGTATTGATATGGTATACCCCTTTATACCTATTAAGATCCCCCTGATGAACTGTATCTATCCGAATATAACCAGGCTGCCCCTTCGGGTCCGGTTTCGCCCGCTCGCCAATTTTGGATACAGTAGGTCTCGTCATGGTAAATCGTCTGGTCATGCCCCGGTAGGTGTTACTTTTTCGCAGATTATACAAATGGGAGGCAGATATCCGGGAGATATTCTCAAACTTAGCCTGCCCATAAACTCCGTATTCTCGCTCCATGACCTTCTTCGTGGCTGGTCCACTTAACCACCCGTGTAACTCATCCGTTCTGGCTAATAATATCACATCTGACGGGGTATACATCCTGGGAAATTGATGCCTTCTATATTCTGTTTTCTTCAACCATCCTGTCCGTTTGTACTCTCTTATCAGTCTGGATACCTGTGCCCTGGAATACCCGGTAACCTTCTGTATATACCGCCGTATCACCCCTTTCTCAGCTTTCTTAAGTCTAAGATAGCTAAACCTAACCAGTACTGTCTCTGTCCATTTGTACTTCTCTTCAGCAGATAAACCTCTGAACTCTAGTGCCTCACTCCCCTCCAGAAATTGTTTTACTTGTTCTACCCTCTGTAATTGTCCGTCGTTCATGATTAGTAGCATGTCCCAATCATAAACGAGTTGCCTTAATTTCTCAGGCTCATCTTGTGTTAGAAATCGATACTCTCTTCAGGCTCATCTTGTATTGGAAGAGACTAGCCCTTGTCAACAACCACTGCATAGTGTATACTGCAAGAGATTCCATTCTGGTTGGGAGGAGGACTTCATGGAACAATTTAATTTCCCCAAGTGTCAGAAGTGCAAGTCTGGAGACCTGGTGCCCCTGTCTGATTTTGGCAGTCAAGGGGCAGCCATTCACTACAAGGCATGGGTTTGCACCAATCCTGATTGTGGTTACAACCTGAAAATCAGGAATGGCGATGTTTATATTAATGAACCCATTATCAGCGGGGCACTACACAACCCTCGCCCCCGCTAAGACCTTAGCGGTTCACCTGAAGCTTTAAATTATGGGTAGTAAAGGTGCTTCCTCAGTTAACTAAACTAAAGGGGATGGCACTCGACCTTTTATTTCCACGGTGGTGTGTTGGCTGTGGAAGGGAGGGTGATTTTATTTGCCAATCCTGCCGCCAGTCATTACCCAGAATTATGCCACCGCTTTGTCCCAAGTGTGGTAGACCCCAAGCCAGTGCCATACTCTGTCCCAGTTGTGTTAGCTGGCGGGCGGAGATAGATGGCATCCGTTCCCCGTTTCGATTTGACGGGGTAATGCGCCAGGCTATCCACCAGCTAAAGTATAGAAACCTTAGAGCCCTAGCTGTGCCCCTCGCCCAGTTACTTAACGATTATCTCACCAGCAACCCTGTAGCCGGGGAGGTTTTGGTGCCGGTGCCACTGCACCAGAAACGGTTAATGGAGCGCGGCTATAACCAATCCAGCCTGCCGGCTCAAGAGTTGGGTAAGCTCACCAATTTACCTGTAGTAGATGACTGCCTCGCCCGACGGCGTCACGCACCTCCCCAAGCCAGAACATCCACAGTGGATGAGCGGCGGAGCAATGTAGCCAATGCCTTTTTCTGCCGTGACGGGAGGTTACAGGATAAGCAAGTTTTGCTTATAGACGATGTCTGCACCTCAGGGGCTACCCTCGATGCCTGTGCCAGGGCGCTAAAGGAAGCCGGAGCCATCTCAGTATGGGGGCTAGTGCTGGCAAGAGAGATTTAAAGGAATTATTACTAGGAGTGTGAACAGATGGAGCTACAGATAACCGGCAAAAAAACAGAATTAACGCCGACAGTGCGCCAGTTCATTGAGCGTAAGCTGGGCAAGCTTGGTCGCCATCTACCTAATATCACAGAGTACAAGGTAGAAATTTCTGAGGAAAAGACAAAATCCCCCCAGCAGCACTTTGTAGTCCAGGTAACCTTAGACAGCAACGGCACATTGCTCCGAGGAGTGGAGAGGGGGAAAGACCTGCTCACGACTATTAATAAGGTGGCAGCGGTTATGAATCGGCAAATTGAGCACTACAAGGGGAAGCTGTATGAGAAGGGGAGGGGAAGCTCATTTGCCAGAAGTGAATTCGATGAGGAGGGGGAGGCAGCTCAACCACCCAGAAATGTAGTTAAAGTCAAACGGTTTGCCGTTAAGCCAATGTCAGTGGCTGAAGCTGTTGACCAGATGGAGCTTTTGGGTCATGATTTCTTCCTGTTCTTTAATGCTGATAGTGAGGAACTTAACCTGCTATATCGGCGGAGGGATGGCAACTACGGTCTGATTGAGCCTGAGCTGGGGTAAGAAATCTAAAGAGGTTGTTTAGCAACCTCTTTCTTCCCACCCTCCCACCCTTGAATCGTATTTGGGGGCTACGCCCCCAATCCCCCGCTTTCTATCCAGAAATAAAGCGCTATAGCCGTATCTTTTACCCTGCTTCTGTAGTAATATATAAATCAATGCGAAAAAATTTATTCTTATACCTAGTCCTGGCTTGCTTTGTTGGTATTATTGCCATATTTGTTGTTGACGGCTACCTAGGCATCTATGATACCGTCTATGTAACTGCTGGCGAACGGGAGGAGAAGGCAGAGCCTGATTTCTGGATACGACAGGACTGGGTTTGGACAATTGGGGTAAACTGGGGTGAGAAGGCGTTCTTCGGCTACGAAGTGGATAATCGCCAGTTTTCCACCTATTCGGCTGATATTGAGGTATCAGTATGGCACAGCCAAGAAAAGGTGAGCGATTTGGTATCGCAACCTATGCTAGTTGCTGCTTTTGATAAAGGACAAGTGGAGTGGGTATTGGATACCGCAGAGCTTCTCCCAGGCGATGTCTCTCCAGAACAAAGTTATGAGTACACTGTAATCATAAAGAGAGGGGAGATAGAGCGGAAGATAATCGTTTATATAAACCCTCTCGCCTATCCACCAAAACCGGCACCGATTCCACCGAGATAATTTCGGGAGATTAATAGATATATGAGGCTAGAGTACGTATTATTCGGCTTTGGAATTCTCTTCTGCATCGCCGGTGTTGGCTATCTAGCCACCGAGTATGTGAGATACTTGTCTGAAGTGGGGAAACTGGTTTCTCTACTGCTAACTGTAGGTATGTTTGCCTTTCTGGGTAAATATTTTGAAGGTCTGGGGTGGTGAATAGATGCTAACGGCAGTAGCGGTACTGGCGACACTTGCTTTTATTGGCTGGCTTATTTACCGGGCAGTAAGAGGAAAGCCGTTTAAGGCTCACACAGTCGTCTATGGTCTTTCCTGCATGGCTGGCATCTATACCTTCGCCTTCTTTCTGAGTATGGATATCCTGCAGCTTGTCAAGGTAGTGGCGTGTATTCTGCTTGGGGCAGCTCTCATCGTTCTGGCAGCTTACCTTCAGCGCCGCCGTCAACCGGCGGTAACACTATAAACGAAGGGCTACAATCGCTTGCACAAGGAAACAGGCTTTGCTATAATGCAAGCCAAATCTAATTACTTAAGGAGGCGACTATGGGTTGGGTTAGATGGTTGGTATACATCCTGTCCTTCTTCATTCCCGTATTTGGCTTCGTTACATTCTGGGTTTCTTCGGGAAAGGCGGATGAGCTAAAAGATGTTGGCAGAGGGGCTATGATTGCCAGCTTCTTTGGTATCGTTCTCTATCTTATTCTGGCTGCTCTTGGCGTAACCGTTTTCAGCTTCCTGTGGCGAGGTATGGGTATCCTCTAATAACGACCTCTCTTCTACCCGCCGGTTTAGCCAACGAGCATAAAGGTTCGGCTATTTGACATGCAGTTCAGACAGGCGCTGTCAGTCTTACACCTAACAGCGCCCGCTAGTCTTTTTTGAACTATCTCGTTCTGAGATTGTCCACTGGCGAATAGAGTTTATAAAAATCTTCCTTACTAAACTAAATAATAAATAAGGGGGACGGGTCTGGTTTACCTCTGGGTGCTACCATGACCAGAGAGCTAGGATACACCATTTTTAATACCGATATGGGTTGGCTCGGAATATTGGGCTCAGCAAAGGGGTTACTACATACTACCTTACCCCATCGCTCGGCTCAAGAGGCGGAACAGCAATTAGGTGATAGGGTGAACGATGCCACCTGGTCAGCCGACTTCTCCGATGACTTAATGCAACGCCTCAGGACCTACTTTGGCGGTCACAGGGCAACCTTTCCCGATGAGCTTGACCTGTCCCAAGCTACCGCCTTTCAGCGTGAGGTATGGGAGATAACCAGGCTTATCCCTTACGGTGAGACCAGGAGCTATACCTGGGTAGCTGAGCAGCTTGGCAAAGCTAGGGCAGTACGGGCGGTGGGGAAGGCTCTAGCCAGAAACCCTCTGCCCATTATCATTCCCTGTCACCGGGTAGTGGCTAACGATGGCAAGCTCGGTGGCTACAGTGGCGGGGTGGAGATGAAGAGGTATCTCCTTCACCTGGAAGCCTCGGCTACTTTTCAGTGAACCATTACTTTATGCTAACTGCAAATACCTTCCGGTCAAGAACCGCCTCTTCCCACGGTCGCTTATAGACCATAGTTATCTCAGTTTTGCCTGTGTTTAATGTTTTGAAGCGGAAATACTCAACGCCGCCGGCACCGACCACACCCTGCTCAGCCTCCCCACTTAGCTTGTATCTCTTTTCCACCATCTCAAGCATGGCATCATCGTGGCTTTCCTGCCACCCATAGCCAGTAATAAGAGTAGTAAGTTCAGAACCTAGAGCGATAACAAATTCCTGGTCAACGCCAATGTCTAGGGTCCGCCCTGAATCAGTATAGGTCTTAACCTCTCCCATGCATCCAGCCGCCATAGTGGTTAAAATTGCCACCATAACCAATATCAAAAACTTTTTCACTAAATTCCCCCTTATTAATTATCCACTGTATTATAACGAAAATAATACCAAAATGTTAGGATATAACTTACTGGTGTATTTCATTTCTCTTTTGGGAAAAGTGAGACTGCATACCTTTTCCACCTTATCCGATGTTACCAGTGCCCAGCGATGAAGTCAATCAAAGGTGCTTGTTTTCGCTTCAAGGATGATTGGACGAAATGACGGAGTGTGCAAGTAAGTACTGGCATCACCATAAGCCGGTAGGCTGGCCAGGATTTCTCTTGCCACCGAAGATCTATGACCATCTTAATACATATTTTGGTCTGTGTTTTCTGGTATAATATGCGGGATTAGTCTGGTGCGGAGTTTGCCTATATCCCAGGCCACCATCAAAATTGAGGTGGCGAGTTGCTGCAACATAGTGATTTACGGCCGGTTTCATGATTATCCAATGTTTAGAGGTAGAACGATGGGAAACCAAGAAGAACAGTCACTCAAAGAGGCCAAGCGAGCGGAAAAGCGCGCTGCAGAGGAAGCTGAGCGGCTAGCCAAGGAGCAGACGAGAAAGAAAGCCTATTTGGCTAGAGAACAGGCAATTGAAGAGGCCCAGAAAGAAAGGGAACCCAAGCGATCAGAGAAGCGCGCCAAAGGGGAAATAGATCAATTAGCTAGAGAACAGGCAAGAAGGGAAGCCTATTTAGCCAGGGAGAAGGCAACAGCCGAGGATCGAGAGGCGAAAAAGCTCAAGAACAAAAAGCAACCACCGGAGTGAGCTGAATAGATACGGGCAGCAAGATGGCCTAATTCCTTAATTCATTTCAAATTCTTGACTTAATAATAGTACTCCGGTTTATACATGCCGGAGTTGCCGCCTTGGCAGTGCCAGTTGTTTATTTGCAGAGTTGGTCGCTTTAGCGTATAATATAAATAATAGTTTCGGTTTAGGTTATTACAAGCTTCTTAGAATCCCTTTAGATTTATATTAAGTATTGGATGGCCCGGACTCCAACTAAAATTCCGAAGAGAGGAGGTCATCCAATGAGTTTCCAAGACAAGTCGATCCAATGTTCCGATTGTGGGACTACCTTCACCTTCAGCGCTGGGGAACAAGAACAATTTGCGTCCAGAGGCTACACTAATGATCCCAAGCGCTGTCCCTCATGCCGCCAGGAAAGGAAGGCACGGCAGTATGGCAACAGTGGCAGCAGCTATAGGAATGATAGCTATGGCTACAGGCCTCAACGCGAAATGTTTCCTGCGGTATGCGCCGAGTGTGGAAAAGCTACCCAGGTGCCATTCCAGCCCGGCGAAGGTCGGCCGGTGTATTGCAGCGATTGCTACAATAAGGTCAGACCGAGCAGATCCCGCTAGTTTGCTCTTGAAGACATACACAGATCAGGTACGCCTGGCCTGTGTATGTCACTTCAACAAGGATTATACAATCTAAGGAGGGGAATCCAACATGAAAATATATGTGGGTAACTTATCGTACGAGGTAACTGAAGAAGACTTACGGCAAGAATTCGGGGCTTTTGGAGAGGTAACTTCTGCAAACATAATAACAGACAAGTATAGCGGGCGACCCAAGGGGTTTGGCTTTGTTGAAATGGCATCAAAGTCTGAGGCTGAGGCTGCCATCACTGGCCTTAACGGTAAAACACTAAAAGAGCGAACTATTGTGGTCAATGAAGCTCGCCCTCGGACAGATAACAGAGGTGGTGGGTCCTATGGCGACAGAAGGGGTAGTGGCTACGGGGGAGGTAAAGGCGGCGGGTTTAGCGGAGGAAGACAGAGAAGATATTAAACTCCCTCTCCTTCATTTCTGCTTAAGACACACAATATATTAATTACTCCCGAGGGCTATTGGCAAAGCGCAGCTCATGGATAACCTCATTGCCGAGGAAAGGGGTCAACATGAACATCTATGTAGGCAACTTATCTCTTGAGGTTACTGAGGGGGAACTGCGACAAGAATTCATGGCTTTCGGAGAAGTGCTATCCGTAACAGTTATGAACGATAAGTATATTGGTAGCGGGCAATCCAGGGGATACGCATTTGTTGAAATGCCGTCCCAGTCTGAAGGTAAAGCCGCAATTGCCACCCTTAATGATAAAGCATTGAGGCACATGACTATCAATGTTATTGAGGCGCTCCCCATTTCTGACAAAAAAGGTGATGGCTCTTATATTGCCAAGAGAGGTGGCTGGGCCAGTAGCAGAGTAAGACAAAGAAGATACAAAATCAGTTGAGTTGCCTACCATGTTTTAGGAGCATGCAACTCTAGATTTTACTAAGGAGTTTTAATGAGTTTCGAAACCTTCAATTTTCATCCGAGCATAATGGCTGGTGTACGTGCGCTCGGTTATGTTAGACCCACACCAATCCAAATTCAATCCATCCCACCAATTATGGAGGGGCGGGATCTCATCGGTCTGGCCCAGACTGGAACCGGCAAGACCGCCGCTTTTGTGCTGCCAATTCTGCAGCGTCTGTTGCCAGGCCCACGGGATGACGTCCGAGCTCTCATAATCTCGCCCACCCGTGAGCTGGCGGAGCAAACATGTGAGACGACAAATGAATTGGGGAAACAGACTGGACTCCGCAGTATTTCCATTTATGGTGGGGTGAGTATGGAGCAGCAAACCCGGAGACTACGCAGTGGGATTGAAATAATTGCTGGTTGTCCGGGCCGCCTGCTCGATCACCTTTGGAAGGGTACAGTTGATTTATCCCATCTGGAAGTTCTCGTAATCGACGAGGCGGACCGGATGTTCGATATGGGCTTTCTACCCAGCGTCAGGGGTGTTTTGGAGTGTATAATACACAGCCGACAGACACTCCTTTTCTCGGCTACCATGCCTAATGATATCCGACGGCTGGTACAAGAAATCCTGCATGATCCGGTCACGGTGCAAATTGGTTGCATGGCACCAGCAGCCACGGTATCACACGCATTGTATCCGGTAAAGCAGCATCTCAAGACGTCTCTGCTGAAGGAGCTCTTGCGCAGTACAAAAACGGAGTCAGTACTCGTATTCACACGTACCAAGCACCGAACGGAGCGCGTTGCACAGCAACTGGCAAGAGCGGGCTTCAGAGCAACCTCACTGCAAGGTGATATGCCCCAGTACCGGCGCCAGGCTGCGCTTGATGGCTTCCGTGCCGGTTCGGTTAAGATTCTGGTGGCGACTGATATTGCCGCCCGGGGCATCGATGTTCTGGATATATCACACGTCGTCAACTACGACATGCCCGACAGTACTGACGCCTATACGAATCGCATTGGCCGCACCGGGCGAATTGGTAAAAACGGTGAGGCATTCACATTTGTGACCGGCGAAGACACGGCAATGGTGCGGGAACTTGAGCGCCTTCTCAAAAAACCGCTGGAGCGCCGCACACTGCAAGGCTTTGATTACGCAAAGCCTGCGCCGGATAACGAAAACATCCGCTCTCCGCGCCAATCAGGACGGCGCGCAGTACGAAATGGGTGGGTAAAAGTAACTGTCACCTGAACAAGGCTATGAATTATCGCCATGACATAAGAAATATCGCTATTATCGCCCATGTAGACCATGGGAAGACTACCCTGGTAGACGCTATGCTCAAGCAGAGCAAGGTGTTCCGGGATAACCAGGTAGTCGGTGAGCTGATAATGGACAGTAATGCCCTCGAGCGTGAAAAAGGGATTACTATTATGTC
>JADHXB010000055.1 GCA_016783155.1 Dehalococcoidia bacterium | reverse complement strand
AATGCCTGAGAAGACAGAGGTGAAGAGGAGGGTCATAGCGATTATGCCCGGGAATATATAGGTTTGGTAACTCTGTGTTCCGGACAGCTCCATGCCCCGCATGCCACTGCCGAAAACTATTAGCCAGAGCAGAGGCAATATGAATGAAGAGATAATCCGTGATTTTTCACGCCAGTATCTAAGCACCTCCCGGCGCCATAATCCATAGATTTTCCTGAGCTCGCTTATCTTCTTTGCCTCCCCATCATCATGAACTTCTTGAGCGGTGACTCAGCTTCTTCTGCTCTCATCTCTCGACCTGTGTAGTGAAGGAACACATCATTTAGCGTTGGGTGATGGACAGATACGGAGCTGACTTCTACTCCAATCTCAGCGGCAACTTTAATTAATTTAGGTATGAGCTTTTCTGCATTTGCGACAGCCAATCTTATGGTATGTCTTGATGAGTCTATATGAGGGGGGAGTTTGAGTTCCGCCAGTCTGGTGGCGAGCTTTTCTGGTTGAGCTGTGGTAATTGTTATGACATCGCCTTTCAAAGCTGCTTTCAAATTGTCAGGTGTGTCAACGACTTTGATTTTACCGTAGTCAATGATGGCAACTCGATTGCAAAGTTGATCGGCTTCTTCCATATAATGGGTGGTGATGACAATAGTGATTTCAGTTGTTCGGGCTAGGTTTTCGATGTATGCCCAGAGGTGCTCTCGGGTTTGAGGGTCAAGGCCCAGGGTGGGCTCGTCAAGAAAGAGCACCTTAGGGTGGTGAAGCAAACCCCTGCCCAGTTCCAATCGTCTTCTCATTCCACCAGAGTAGGTTTTCATGGCGGAATCAGCTCTGTCTTCTAACCCTACCAGGTTCAGGACTTCTGCAATGCGCTTTCTGGCTAGCTCTGCGGGTATATCGTAAAGGCAGGCGTGAAGCTGCAAGTTTTCTCTGCCGGTGAGGCGGTCGTCAATGCTCGGGTCTTGAAAAACGATGCCGATGCTGTGCCTGACGTTGGATGACTGTCTCGATATATCGAAGCCGTTTACTGTGGCGTTGCCTGAGGACGGGTTTATTATGGTGCATAGCATGGAGATTATTGTTGTTTTGCCGGCACCGTTCGGGCCAAGCAGCCCAAATACCTCGCCGTAATCTATTGTGAGGTTCAGTTTATCTACAGCAATGAGGTCGCCGTATTTTTTGGTTAGCTCTCTGGTTTCAATGGCAAATTTCGTGGAGATATTCGTCAATTTCTGACCCTTTAAGCCTCTCACTTTCTGAAAGGAAGAAGGTTCTTATGTCAAAGGCTGATCTATCGAGATTGTTGGGTAACTCCTTTCTGTCATTGCGAGTCCTTCCACTGAAGGACGTGGCAATCCCTAAGATTGCTTCGGGGCTTACGCCCCTCGCAATGACAAAATAAACACTCTCAGTCTATTCCCGGGGTGGGGAAACGGTGGCACATAGAGGCCACTTGTTCGGCTATTTCCTTTTGGATTTTTTTGTCCTCAGGGTGGGAGAGCACCTTTATAATGAAAGAGGCAATTTGCTTAGTTTCCTTGGGACCGAAGCCTCGGGTTGTAATAGCTGGTGTACCCAGTCTGATACCGCTGTTGATTTGTGGTGGCCTGGGGTCGGAGGGGATGGCATTTGTATTTACCAGGATACCAGCAGCCTCAAGGGCTTCCTGGGCAGCTCTACCTGTTATTCCGGTCTGGGTAAGGTCGATGAGGATAAGGTGGTTGTCGGTGCCGCCAGATACCAGGCGTAAACCGTGCTGCTGAAGTTCAGTAGCAAGGACTTGAGCATTTTCCAGTACTGCCTTCTGGTAGGTGGTGAACTCGGGCTGCATGGCTTCAAAGAAGGCTACAGCTTTGGCAGCGATGGCGTGTATCAGCGGTCCACCTTGCATCATAGGGAAAACGGCGGCATCTATTTTTGAAGCTAACGTTTCTTTACATAAGATAAAGCCGCTGCGGGGACCACGCAAAGTCTTATGGGTAGATGAGGTGATTATTTGGGCATGTGGTACCGGAGAAGGATGCAAATTGGTAGCCACTAATCCGGCAATGTGAGCCATATCTGCCACAAGCTGCGCACCAGCGGCATCTGCTATGCTGCGGAAACGGCTGAAGTCAATAATTCTGGGATAGGCGCTGGCTCCAGCGACAATAAGCTTTGGCTTGTGCTTTAGGGCTAGGGTTTCTATATTGTTGTAGTCGAGTCTTTCAGTTTTTGGGTCGAGCCCGTAGGGGACAAAGTTATACCATTTCCCTGAGAAATTGACCGGGGCGCCGTGAGTTAGGTGACCGCCATGGCTTAAGATCATTCCCATAACGGTATCGCCGGGCTCGAGAAAGGCGAAGTAGGCCGCCATATTGGCTTGGCTGCCGCTATGGGGCTGGACGTTGGCATGCTCAGAATCGAACAGTTTCTTGGCTCGCTCGATTGCCAGACTTTCGATGGCATCTACATTGGGGCAGCCGGCATAATAGCGGCGCTGAGGGTAGCCTTCGGCATACTTATTGGTTAGTATGGAGCCTTGGGCTTCGAGCACTGCTCGACTGGCATAATTTTCGGCGGCAATAAGATTTATAGTTTCCTTTTGTCGCTTGGCTTCCAGCTTAAGAAATCGAGCGGTTTCGGTGTCTTGCCTGGCGTTGTCAGTCAATCCTGTATCTCCGGGAAATCTAGAGAATGATACCATCCTGTTAAAGCAAGGTCAACAGCCGTGTTTACTTGCTAAAATCCCCATGCCTATATATACTTTGGCTAGCTTGTTTGGTGGAGGGCGCATTAGTGAATTCGCATATCGGCAAAATCGGTTTGAGCATAGTCATGGTGCTGGTAATGTTGTGTGGCGCTTGTTTGGTGACGGCAGAGCCTCAAGGCAACAAGCCGCCGGTAATCTCAAGTCTTGAGGCGGAGTATGTAAATGTTTATCCCAGAGGTGCCTCTGAAATCAGATGTGTTGCTTCGGACCCTGAAAGCGATGCGGTGCAGTTCAGGTGGTCATCCACGGGTGGCACCTTAACGGGCGACGGGGCTACTGTCACCTGGGCAGCACCAATTGATTACGGTGACTATCATATTATGGTGATTGCTAAAGATGGGAATGGAGGTAGTGCCGAAGCCACCTTAACCATAGGCGTGATTCCCAGACCGTATCGGGGTTGTTGTGGTCAGGAATAAGAAAGAAGACACTTCTGCGCATTGTAAGGAGAGCTGCAATTTCCTTATACAGTGTTGAGTTGATATATACTTTATATATTAAGGAGGTAAATGAAGATGAACATTTTTAAAAGTGGCTTAGGTATAGTTCTGGTTGTGCTGGCTGTTGCGGTCATGCTGGCTGGTGCCTGTGGTCCAAGTGAAGCACCGCCAACGCAGCCAACACCATCAACGCCGACCGGTAATCAACCGCCGGAAATTTCCAGCCTGACTGCCAACCCGTCTGGAGTCTCATATGGAGGCAGTGCGACGGTCAAGTGTATTGCCACTGACCCCGATGGTGATGTGATCGACTATAGCTGGTCGGCTAGCGGGGGCGATATCTCAGGAGATGGCGATACGGTCACCTGGATAGCACCGGATAAGGGTGGGAATTTTTATATTTCAGTCATCCTCAGTGATGGCAAAGGCGGTGAAACCACGGACAAAGTAATGGTTACCGTCTCGGCAGCAGTAAGCACAGTTACTATCACGCCGGTTGCCGAGGAGACTGGCACGGTGTGCTCAGAGGGGGGTGGAGACAATTTTAGGACATGGGCTGGTGATGATGAGAAGGACAGAGGTTATTGTGCCTTCTGGAGCTTTGATGTTCGGAGCTTGAAGGGGAAAAATATACAGAGCGCCAGCCTGAAGTTCACTACTAAGGATGTAGTTGGAGAGCCATTCCCCAGCACTACTGGACTTGGTGGGCTGAGCCTGTGGAAGGTCAAGTATGACGATGGGCTGCCGGGCTTCCACTATACCGGCAGTAAGCTGATAAAGGTCCCTGTCCAGAATACCCCACCGACTGTATTAGATATAACGCAAGAAATAGTCAATGTTGCTGCTGCGATGGCTGCTCCTCGCTTTCAGGTAGAAGCCCTGTTTCAAAATAGAGTAAGCAACGGCAACCACGTCGCCCAATTCATTGAGTGGTCAGAGGTCGTTCTTGAGGTTACCTACTCGGATAAGTAGAGATAGATTCCTTCGGTGATTTGAATAAGGCGGCTTTAAGGCCGCCTTATTTGTTCCCCTTTCAGGTTTTGACATATTGTCGATATAGTGGTAAATTATAGTAGTTAGCAGTCTTGGTGGGAGAGTGCTAAAAATGCTGAAAGGTTTGACTCCGAGAAGAGAAGCGGTTCTGAGCATAATAGTCAGCGAGTATATAGTTACGGCGTTGCCCGTAGCTTCTGAGACTATTTTCCGTAGTTATCAGCTAGGAGTGAGTCCGGCGACTATTCGTAATGACATGGCCTTTCTTGAGGAGGCGGGCTATATCGCCCGTCCTCATACCTCGGCTGGCAGTGTGCCTTTAGATAAAGGCTACCGTCATTATGTGGAGTCGTTGACTAATGAAGCTGAGCTTCCCTTGGAGGAGCAGTACCGCATTCGGAAACTTTTCCGCGAGGTTGAAGAGGAATTTGAGCGATGGCTTAAGCTGGCAGCAACTATCGCAGCACGCTTGGTTAGAAATGCAGCTCTGGTCACTCTTCCTAAGCCGAGACAGTGTCGGTTTAAGCACTTAGAGTTGGTAGCCTTGCAAGAGTTCGCGGCCCTCATGGTCTTGGTACTCAGCGAGGCTATACTAAAGCGGCAGCTTTTGTCTTTCGAGGAATCGATGACGCAAGAAAGGCTAACAAATATAGCCGACAAATTAAATGCTGCTTACTCAGGGTTAGCAAGCTCCGAGATTTTGGTTAAGAAGCTGGAGCTTGCCTCGGAAGAGGAGCAAGTAACTGAGGCTGTGATTGATATAATGGTTACTGAGGATAAGCTGGAATACGAGCAACCTCATCTTGAAGGATTGCGTTTGATGCTTGGACAACCTGAGTTTGCTCAAAAGGACAAGATGTTGAGCATTATGGAGCTGATGGAGACGAAGGATTGGCTTAGCTCCGCTCTAGCCCAGCGGTCTAGCGAGGTCGGAGTGCAAGTTGTGATTGGTGAAGAGAATCGAGATGAGACATTGCGTGATTTGAGCTTGATTTTCAGCAGCTACGGTATTCCTGGTCAGATTGATGGTACTATTGGGGTAATCGGCCCAACACGGATGGATTACCGTAGAGCTATTTCTACAGTGGGCTATATGTCCGAGGTATTGAGTGGTCTGGTGGCTGGGGTTTGCCGGGGTGATTAGGGATGCTACAAGGAGGTTGTATATTGGCTGAAGAAGACAAAGTGGTGTCTGAGAGTGAAGCGTCTGAGCTAGCCGAAGATGATGTAGAGTCTTTAAAAGAAGCACTTGTTCAGGAGAAAGAGAAGGCTGAACGGTATTTGGATAACTGGCAGAGGGCCGAGGCTGATTTTAGAAACTATAAAGCACGTGAGGAGAAAGAAAAAAAGGATTTGATAGACTGGGCCAACTCCACGTTGGTTTGCGATATATTGCCGGTGCTGGATGCTTTTGACCGTGCCTTTGAAGGGGTTGCTCCGACGGATAAAGGACTCAGTTGGGTCATCGGCTTTAGACAGATTCAGAAAATGTTGTTAGATGTTTTGAGTAAACATGGGCTGGACGAGATGAAGTGTGTTGGTGAGACATTTGACCCGAACTTTCATGAGGCAGTAGTGCAGCAGGAGGGTGCGGAAGATGTGATACTAGATGAGTTTCGGAAAGGATATAAACTCAAGGATAAGTTACTTCGGGCGCCTCAGGTGGTGGTGGGGAAGGGTAGCGAATCAGCGGCCGCGGAAGCGGCTAAACAGGCTGAGGAAGATTTAACCAGGGAGGAAGAATAGAAAAATGCGAATAGTCGTAACAGATCTGGTGTTAGAAGGAGGATAGTATGGGCAAAACAGTTGGCATTGATTTAGGTACCACGTTCAGTCTGGTAGCTGTTGTTGAGGGTGGTGAGCCAAAAATAATCCCCAATGCTGAGGGGGAAAGGCTCACGCCATCGGTCGTAGCCGTTGATAAAAAAGGTGAGCGCTTGGCAGGGTTGTTGGCAAAACGGCAGGCAATTACCAATCCAGATAATACTATTTTCAGCATCAAACGGCTAATGGGGCGCAAATTCAAGGACACTGAAGTCCAGAATGACATAAAGCGGTTGCCTTACAAGATAGTCGAGGCTAATAATGGTGATGCCTGGGTGGTGATGGGAGGCAAGCAGCACAGCCCAGCGGAAATCTCGGCTATGATTCTGCAAAAGCTGAAAATCGACGCTGAAGCTTACCTCGGTGACAAGGTAACCGATGCGGTGGTTACGGTGCCGGCTTATTTCAATGACAGTCAGCGTCAGGCGACCAAGGATGCTGGCACTATCGCCGGTTTAAATGTGATACGTATAGTAAACGAGCCAACCGCTTCAGCTTTGGCTTACGGGCTGGATAAGAAGCAGGAGGAAACTATCGCTGTCTATGACCTCGGCGGTGGTACGTTTGATGTTTCCATACTTGAGCTAGGTGAAGGTCAATTTCAGGTTAAGTCGACCAACGGTGATACACATCTCGGCGGCGATGATATTGACCAGAGAATTATGGACTGGCTGTGCGACGAGTTTAAGAAGGAGTCAGGCGTAGATTTGAAGCAGGACAGGATGGCGTTGCAGCGGCTAAAGGATGCTGGAGAGAAAGCCAAGCGCGAGTTATCCACAGTGGGTCAGACGGAGATAAACTTGCCCTTCATCACGGCAGATGCTTCCGGCCCCAAGCATTTAAACATAAATCTGACGCGAGCCAAGCTGGAGCAGTTGTCCATGGACTTGCTGGAAAGGAGTATAGAGCCGTGCCGCAAAGCGTTAGCTGATGCCAAACTTACTGCGGCTCAGGTAAACGATGTGATTCTGGTTGGCGGCCAAACAAGGATGCCAAAGGTTCAGGATATGGTGCGCCAATTTTTTGGCAAGGAACCCGTTAAAGGTGTTAATCCTGATGAGGTGGTGGCATTGGGTGCTGCAATCCAGGCAGGTGTACTCAAGGGAGATGTCAAAGACATTCTCCTACTTGATGTCACGCCGCTTACTTTGAGTATTGAGACGCTAGGTGGTGTGGCCACACCGCTTATTCCACGTAACACTACTATTCCTACCAAAAAGAGCCAGATTTTCAGCACGGCGTCCGATAACCAGCCCAGTGTAGAAATCCATGTGCTGCAGGGGGAACGTCCGATGGCGGCTGATAATCGGACTTTAGGCCGTTTTATGCTTGACGGCATTTTGCCAGCACCTAGAGGTGTACCTCAGGTTGAGGTTACATTTGATATAAATGCTAATGGTATTTTGGAAGTCCGGGCACAGGACAAGGGTACGGGCAAAGAGCAGAAGATTACCATTACCGCCTCCAGCGGTCTGAGTAAGGATGAAGTGGAGAAGATGGCTAGGGAAGCCGAATCCCATGTTGCTGAGGATACCAGGAAAAAGGAAGAGGTGGAAACTCGAAATACGGCTGATTCCCTAGTTTATACTGCTGAGCGAACGCTACGCGAACAAGGGGATAAGATTCCTGCCGACTTGAAGCAAGAGATGGAGGGCAAGATAGCTGCGGTGCGTTCGGCTCTTCAAGGCACTGATATAAATTATATTCGCAGTACTACGGAAGAGCTGTCTCAAATGATGCAAAAGATCGGTGCTGCTGTCTATGGGCAGGTTGGAGCACCACCTCCACCCGATGAAGCCCCTGGTGGTGAGGCCCCTGGTGGTGAAGCTTCTGGTGGCCCGCCTGGCGGCGAGGAAGGTACTGTAGAAGGCGAGTTCAGGGAAGTATAAGGCTTTCTCCGATTCGCTTGACGGCTGTAGCAGCGGATGTTGTCCTGGAAGGGACCATCCGCTGCTTTTTTGCTGTCATTGTTCCCGAGTGAAATTCTTCCGGTGGCTGCGTTCCTTTAGATTGATAATTTGCTATTCGTAAACGACTTTAGAGGGTATTGACAGCATGGTTGGGAATCAATAATATATAGCCAAATCTAAATTGAAGGAGGTCTGGTTCATATGGCGAAGAAAAGTATAACTATAAGTGGTACCGTTATGGCGATATTAGCCATAGTGGCTGGCATCTTGATTCTGGTGTGGCCTGATTTTGTCCAGTGGATTCTCGGCATTTTCCTTATTGTTTGGGGTGTGCTCGCTTTTATAAATAGATAATAGCCTTCTGTTTGAGGTAAGCAGGGTATCTCGAGGAGTATTAACTGCCAATTTGTGTGGTATATAAGCTATTTCAGAAAGGAGGGAACGTTTCTATGTTACAAATAACCGGTTTAGTGTGGGGAATAATAACCCTTATATTCGGAATCATAGTGATGATTTTTCCCAGGATACTCAACTATATAGTGGGCGTTTATCTTATCATAGTCGGGATAATGGCCATTATCGCTGCCATATAGCTTGATAGAAAGCCAACGAACTTATCGTTGCTGGTTTATTCAAAGCTGAGTTAGCTTTGTTTCTACTGGTAGCTGTGCTAGACAAAGAAGTGCTTTATTTCGGCACATCCGGTTTCAGCTATAGTGATTGGGTAGGCAACTTCTATCCTCGTGGGATGCCGCGGAGGGAGTGGCTTAGTTACTATGCTCGTGAGTTCAATTCTTTAGAGCTGAACTCTACCTATTATGCTTTGCCCAAACCTTCTGTTCTGGAAGCTATGGTTGGCAAGACGGGAGAGGGTTTCTTGTTTTCAGTTAAGGCGAATCAGGAGATGACGCATCAGCGCCAGCAAGATAAGAGGGTTTTTGTGGCTTTTGTTCACATGCTCGAACCTTTTATCGATGCTGGTAAGCTGGGCTGTGTGTTAGCTCAATTTCCCTATAGCTTCGGCTTCAGTCGTCAGAATTGTGACTACCTGGCGCTTTTTCGCGAATGGCTGAAGGATTTACCAATGGTGGTGGAGTTTCGCAACTCTCGATGGCTGAAGCCCGATATCTTCGATTGGCTGCAAAACCGTAATATTGGTTTCTGTTGTGTTGACGAGCCGCAGTTGCCCAATCTCTTGCCACCTTTGGCTGAGGTTACTAGCGATATTGGCTATGTGCGTTTTCATGGCCGTAATGAAGCTAAATGGTGGCAGCATGAGCATGCTTACGAAAGGTATGATTATACTTATTCAGTTGAGGAGCTGAAGGAATGGCTGCCACGGGCAAACAAGCTGAAGGGTCTAGCTGAAAAGACATTTATCTTTGCCAATAACCATTGGCGCGGCCAGGCGATAGGTACTATACGCCAGCTACGTTTCATGCTTGACTAGCTTGCTTTCATAGCTAGCATGGGCTAGAATAGTTTCTGCAGCATGTTGAGACAGGTTTGTGTGATGACCAATTTTTCTGAGCTTTATGAGCGCTTGAAGCAAGAGCAGGTGAGTCTGAATAATGAACTTCGGCGGCTGAAGGCTGAGGAAAAGTCTGCCGATGAACAGCGGGAAGGCAGTCCTTTCGGAAAGCGAGAAGAGGGAGCTAGTGAGGCTTTTGAGTGGGAGAAGAGGCTGGCTCTGGAGAGAAGGTTGACTGACGCTTTGGCGGAAGTAGAGCACGCTCTTAAGAAGTATGAAGCTGGTACATATGGTATATGTGACCTGTGTGGTCGGCCCATAGAGCCA
>JADHXB010000054.1 GCA_016783155.1 Dehalococcoidia bacterium | reverse complement strand
CATCCGCTGACGAGAAGGCAACCGAAGGCATAACCGGCCTGGCCATAACCTGGACACGTGATATATACCAAGAGTGGGAAATCTTCAACTGCTGGCTGCCACAGGGGCACAATCAACCCCATGAAGGCAGCGTAGAAATAGTCTACAGCCTAATTAACACCATCACCGAGGAAAGCACTTATGCGCCCGGGCAGGAACTCATGCCGCCCGCACCTCACTATACCGACGGAATGCCGCTGGCAGAGGTGGCTGACACTGAGGTTGTTCCTCCTGATAAGCTGCCCCCCGAAAACACACCATGAGAAGCCGGAAATAGCCCACCTCTCCCTTGAAGGAAGAGGTTAGTGTGAGGGTGAAACCATGATGAAAACTCCCAATAAAAATCTCCTGAGATTTGGGCTTGGCCTGGTATTGATTGCAATCATCTGTTTTATAATACCCGTCAGTTCACCCTCAGCCCATGCGGGAACAATGAAGTGGAGCACCGTTGACACCCCGAGCAACATGGGCAATGTAGTACTAAGTCCATCGGAAATCAACGCCATCGTCATCGGCAACGACGGCAGAACCTTCTATGCTCTCGACATAGCTAACAGCAGAGTCTATAAGTCGATTAACGGCGGCGTTGCCTGGGATGACCTGAGCAACAATCTGACAAGTGCCGGCGCTGCTCTGCCCGCCTGGAATATAGCTATGGCGCCAGATAACCCGAACTTTGTAGCTGTGGTCACCAGCAATGTAGGCTTACCTGGAAAAATTTTTGTCTCGACTGATGGCGGCGGTAACTGGCAGGATACCAGCTGCCCGGCAATAAACAACATCAGTGCCATTGTCATCTCACCAAATTATGGCGGCTATAACATCGCAATCGGCACACGAAACGGAGCCGGTGGCGGAGACGTCTACGTTTTCAAAGCGGTTGGCACTGGCAGTTGGGCATCTCAGGGCTTTCCAGGCGACATACTGGCGGTCAAGTTCTCACCCAATTATCGAGCCGACTCCAGCTTGGTGACCGTCTCAACCCATGTCGCTGGGACCTACATCAATCTCGGCATCCACGACAGGGCAGTCAACGCCACCAACTGGGGCACCTGGGGTCCGGTGGAGATTACAACCGCAGGTGCTGGCACCTCTCCCAACGTAGCTCAAGTCATAACTGCTGACCTGGAGCTGCCCGCAAACTTCTCAGGGCAGGCTCCAAGCCTGCGCCGTATGTACGTCAGTATAGATGCTCCAACAGCTAATGCCGGCATCTACCGCTTTGACGACACCGTCGGCTATCTGCTGATGCGGACCGCTACCCCATTGAGAATCTCCAGCATTGCTTATTATGGTACCTATGCCTCTGGCAAGCTGCTGGCTGGCGAAGTTCGCGGCAATACCAGTACAGCTGCAGTAATAATCTGGTTTACTGATGCACCTATAACCTGCCCGGATCCCTGCTGGTATAAAGCTCAAAAGGCACCTACCGGAGGCGGCAACTCAGGTTTTGCCAACGCCCAGGTAATCTGGAGCCCTGATGGCGGCCGGGCATATTGCGCCACCAGTTCTGCCACGCTCAACAACCCGGCAAGCTGGCCCGGCGGCTATTTGATAGGCACTGCACTGGATGAATCAGCATTATCCCTGAGCCCTGATAACGGCAGAACATGGAATCAGCTCAGCCTGATAGACACCGAGATAAGCTTTCTCTCCGATGTGGCAGCAACACCGGCTTCGGATATCATATACCTGGCATCTATCAACAACCGCGCTGGGATAAACAACTTCGACAGCATCTGGCGGACAACAGGCCCGCCCACAGGAAAGGCATGGGAGCGGGTCTTATGTCTCCTGTCAACAAGCAACGACCTGATATTGCGCACCAGCAATTTCGGCAACGACCCGGCTATATTCTTCGCCTCCAGGTCAACAAGCGATTTAAGGCAATCGCTGGATGGAGGCCAAACCTGGGATAATACTCTGCCTGGGGCTAACGTGACCGATTTTACCGTTACCAGAATTAATGATGTGCCTCATATTTATATACTGGATAACAGCTACGTTCGCCAAGGGGTAAGCAACGGTCAAACATGGCAATGGGCACAAAACACGGCCACAACTTTAAACACCGGACACAGCATCACCGCTACACCGACAGGCGTTGTTGTAGTCGGCGGCGATGGTGACGGCATGGTTGCCTATTCACTAGATGGCGGCATTTCTTTCGAGCGAACTACAGCCATCCCACAGCCTGGGAGGATGCATGTAGTTGCCGACTATAGGTTCCAGAATGCCCTAATCATCTACGCCGCCAGCGATAGTGCTGAAAGCGACATTTACAACTGGGTCATAGGCTCGAACTTCGGCTGGACAGCGATGGGAGCACCAGGCAGCAGCTTCTACGGCCTTGTTCAGCTGGTGACATTCTACGGTTCCCGGTCAAGTGGCGGTGTCACCGCCGTTGACCGTACCCTGGAACCAGAAAAGCTCGGACCTCCTTACATTGAGTGGGATAGTTTGACCGTGGGATTAGCCCCGGGTGTTATCTTCACCAGAGAGCCTGTCTCCTTGAGAGTCTCAGCGGGCATAAACCTCTGGACAATCGACAACAGGCCCTACACTACCACCACAGGCCAACTTTGGAATTTCTACGACTGTTTTTCGCCGAGCCCTCAATATACGCCACCACCTCCACCGAGCCGGGAGGTACTTTTCCAGGCTCCAACACCGACTTCCCCGGCAATAGACGAGGTAATACCCATATATTTGGAGACCGGAGACATCGGGGACATCACATTCAAATGGAAACACCCAACGATAACTATGGAGTATGAACTCTGGCTGGCCGAAGATGAAGCCTTCAGCCAGGTTATACTGCAACAAGCCATAAAGCCTGAGAACCAGCAGAAACCCGTCTGGGAATTGCCAGAGACAGTTGGTCTAGAAAAAGGCAAAACGTATTACTGGAAGATAAGGGTTAGCCAGGCAGCAACGGGCGAAAAAGATTACGGCCAGTGGTCAAAGGTTATGTCGTTCCGCATAGCCTCGCCACCATCGCCTGAGGAGACTCCTCAACCTGGCCCCACCCCGGTAACCCCACCAAATGGGGCTCCGGAAGAAACCGAACCTTTGTCCTGGATAAGAAATATCCCTCCATGGGCATGGATTGCGATTGGCTCACTTCTCATTGTCATACTTATCACCGCCTTCCTCGCCAGCAGAGCAAAAAGGTAATGCTCGGCTTCAGCCTCACCTAATAAACCCCAAAATGCAGCGCGCCTTAATCTCGTGTTACAATATATAGCTGAAATTACACCTCCGAGGACTTACAAATGCCTTCAGACCATATAATTGTAAAAGGGGCTCGAGAGCACAACCTCAAGAATATAGACGTATCTATACCACGAGAAAAGCTGGTGGTCATAACCGGCGTTTCCGGCTCAGGTAAAAGCTCTTTAGCCTTCGACACCATATATGCTGAAGGGCAACGCCGCTATGTGGAATCGCTGTCTGCCTATGCGCGCCAATTCTTAGGACGGATGGAAAAGCCTGACGTTGACTACATCGAAGGCCTGAGCCCGGCTATCTCAATCGACCAGAAGGGACCGTCGCACAATCCGCGCTCCACGGTAGGGACGGTAACCGAGATTTACGATTATTTGCGGCTCCTTTTCGCCCGTGTCGGTCATCCACACTGTCCTAAATGCGGACGTGAAATATCCCGCCAGACAGTACAACAAATCGTGGATGCAGTGCAGGGAATACCCACGGGCAGCCGGATTATGATTCTAGCGCCGCTAATCAGAGACCGTAAGGGCGAGCATCAGGCGATATTCGATGACTTACGCAAGGCAGGGTTTATCCGGGTTCGTGTTGACGGCTATATACACGACCTTTCCGAAGAGTTCGGGCTGGATAAGAACAAGAAGCATACCATTGAAGCTGTGGTTGACCGAATCCAGATAGGTGAAGCTGAAAACAGCCGCATTACCGATTCAGTTGAAACAGCGCTGAAGCTCGGGGCTGGTGTTGTGCTCATCTCAATCATTGATGGAGAGGAATTGCTATTCTCTGAACACTTCGCCTGTGTCCATTGCGGCATAAGTCTCGGTGAAATCGCCCCACGCACCTTCAGCTTCAACAGCCCACATGGTGCCTGTCAGGCATGCAGCGGACTCGGCGTAAAGCTAGAAGTGGACCCGGACCTACTTATACCTAACAAGGACATCAGTTTGGCACAAGGCGCTATCCGTGCCTGGGGATGGTTCTCCTGGCATGCCAGCGAGCTACATGATTTGGCGCGCCGTTATGGCTTCTCACTCAGCACACCGGTTAGCAAGCTCAGCAAAGAACACCTCAACCTAGTCCTCTACGGTGAAGATGGAGAGCTGGTAAAATACCGAAACCGCTACGGTCGAACCAGGGAATACTCTACCAACTATGAGGGTGCAATCCCCTATCTGGAGCGGATTTATAGAGACACCGAATCCAACAATACCCGCGCTGAAATTGAACGACACATGGCTTCTTATCCCTGCCCAGTCTGTAACGGAAGGCGGCTTAAGCCTGAATCTCTGGCTATTACAATAGATAGCATGAATATAATAGAGGTAACCGAGCTATCAGCTGCGGAAACACTGCGCCGGATGTTTCTCCTTAGCGGCGACCAAGGCAAACCACGCCTGACGCCACATGAATTGAAGATAGCCCGCCAGATTCTGAAGGAGATAAGCACTCGCCTGGGCTTCCTTATAGACATCGGGCTGGGCTACCTGACCTTAGACCGTCCCTCAGCGACCTTGAGTGGTGGTGAAGCTCAGCGAATCCGCCTGGCTACTCAAATCGGCAGTGGCCTCATGGGTGTTCTCTATATCTGTGACGAGCCTACGATCGGTTTGCATCCGGCTGACATTCACCGCCTAATAGAAACGATGAAGAGGTTGCGCGACCTCGGCAATACGATTCTCATTGTAGAGCATGATGAAGCCATGATGCGGGCAGCAGACTATATTATTGATATGGGGCCTGGGGCGGGGGAACATGGCGGGCAGATAGTAGCCACTGGAACATTGACAGATATCATGAGCTGCCAGGAATCAATAACCGGACAATACCTCAGCCGAGCAAAACAAATTCCCCTGCCGCAAGGACGCCGCCTTGGCTCAGGCGAGGAATTGATAATCAAGCGTGCCCGTGAAAACAACCTGAAGAATATCGATGTCCACATACCTTTGGGCAAGTTCGTCTGCATCAGTGGGGTATCAGGCAGCGGCAAGAGCACGCTTGTTAACGAGGTGTTGTACAAGAAGCTGGCTCAAACATTCTACAAGGCAAAGGATAGACCTGGAAAATGTGACGGCATCATCGGCATTGAGCATATTGACAAGGTCATCAATATTGACCAATCGCCTATCGGTCGCACTCCGCGCAGCAACCCAGCAACATATACCGGGACTTTTACCCCCATTCGAGAGCTATTTGCCACTGTCCCCGAAGCCCGTATGCGCGGCTACAAGCCGGGGCGATTTTCCTTTAACGTTCGAGGTGGACGTTGCGAAGCCTGTCAAGGCGAAGGCTATATTCAGATAGAGATGCAGTTTCTCCCTGATGTTACTGTGCCCTGCGAAATATGTAAAGGTAAACGTTACAACCGCGAGGCATTAGAAATTCACTTCAAAGGCAAGAATATAGCCGATATTCTAGATATGAGCGTTGACGAAGCCCTGACTTTCTTTGAACACTTCCCGAAGGTCAGAAACAAACTGGAGACATTGCATGATGTTGGCTTAGGCTACATACGCCTGGGGCAGCCAGCTCCTACTCTTTCCGGTGGTGAAGCTCAGCGGGTCAAACTAGCCACTGAATTATCACGACGTTCTACAGGGAAGACTCTTTACATCCTCGACGAACCCACCACAGGCCTATCTTTTTCCGACATAGCCTGTCTGCTTCAGGTACTTCAGCGGCTGGTGGGTTCCGGGAACACAGTGGTAATCATTGAGCACCACATGGACGTAATAAAAAATGCCGACTATATCATAGACCTCGGGCCTGGCGCCGGCGATGAAGGCGGCTATATTATAGCCACCGGCACACCCGAAGAGGTGACGCAAATAGATACCTCATTCACCGGCCAGTATCTCCGCAATGTGCTGGAGAGACACCAAAGAGAGTGTTCCTTAGCCTCGTGATTCGCTGCTTAATGAAAACGGCTTAACGAATATCTTTCAGAGCTCTCTTCTGATATCTACCTGGCAACAGTATCTTGGGCGCAGTTGTGGAGAAACGGCCAACTTACTGCTAGGCGGTCTGCTGTCCCTCATCCACCTTCATGTTATCACGTACATATTTATAGATCTCCACTATGGTGGCCGTCAAAGGAACAATCAGTATTATTCCCCACAAGCCGGCAATGAAAGCACCTAAAGTAAGCAGCACCAGAATAAGAGCCGGGTGTATATGTAGATAACTTCCATGAATCCTGGGAACAAGAAATATATTCTCTAGTAGCTGAACAGCAAGATAGATAATAATCGCCCAGATTACTTTTTGTGGCGCTATCGCCAGTATTACAATCACACCAACAGCACCACCAATCCAGGGTCCTAATATGGGGACGAACTCCATTATCCCTTGCAGAACAGCAAGCGCCGGAGCAAGTGTTATCCCTAAAGCAGCCAAGCCAATAAAGCACAAAACAGCCACGGTAACAGAAAGCATTAGCTGGGCGCGGATCCATCGCCCCAGCACCTTATCTATGACCGCGACAAAGCCCCTGACATGCCTAGCCATCTGTGGTGAAAACGCAGAGTAAAAGCCGCTGCTTAGTTTTTCCCAATCTTTTAAGATGTAGAAAAGGAACACAGGCAAGGCAACAAAACCGAGGATGAAGCCAAAGGTGCCCGATATGTACGAAATACCCTTCCCGAAGGCATTTCGCATAGCATTACCCAATGTCGTACCTGCATCATGAAAACTCCCCCCAAACTGCTGCTGTAGTTCGGGAGGGAGCCATCTTTGAAAACTATCAAGCCAGCCCCTTAAGGTCTGCAAACCTTCAGAGAAATACTGGGGTGCATTTTTTATTAAACTCGAAAAGGAACCAATCACGCCTGTGGCAATATAGAAAACAAAGATGCCAACAATCACCAGGATTATTATAAAGAGACCCGCTACCAAAGAGGCTCGCCTGGTTGATAACCACCTGCCTTTAACTGGCAGCTTCCTCTCAAGCCAGGAAACAATAGGATACAAAAGATAAGCCAGCACCAGCCCGCAAATAAAAGGGAGTAAGACGCTCCTAAGTGTGTAGACAAGCCAGAAGGCTATGACTATGCCCAATACGAACAGTATCAGGCGCCAGTTTCTTCTGAAAATACTGCCTGCTGTGTCCTGTTTAGTCCTTCCCATCAGCGTGCTTTGTCAGAATAACGATTGTAATTACTAGAAGCGTAGTTTTTAACACGTAATGCTGGCGGCAAAACTAATTCCCTGAAAAAGCCGCCAGCTTTCAACCAAACCAATCCTGTGACCAATAACCATTCCCCGATAGCTTCAGCCAAAACTACAGAAACAACAACTCTATTGCCGCTCGGGACTTCTCTGTTTATTCTTCCTACAGCTTTGTTTGCGCCTTCTTAACAGCCTCGGCAGCCGTTTCTCTCACCTTTTTGGAAACCTCTGTTGCCCGTTCTCGAGCTGCTTCTGCCTTTTCCCTCAGCAATTCCCGTGTTTCCTTCCCCGATTGAGGGGCAAAGAGAAATCCGATAGCCAGACCGAGGGCTGCACCCACAAGAACCCCAATAGCAAATCCACTGCCTCCATTTCTATCAGCCATCTTTACCTCCTTCCTGTTCCTCTTTCCTAAAAAATTTACTGACTAAATCAATACCCTGAAATACACCTTTAATCAGAGTCACCCACTGAAGTACAGGCTTAACTATCTCATCCCTCACCGCCGAAGAAATTTCGTTTATTGTCGCCGAGGTAGCCTTTATTGAATCCATTACAGACCTTGCCTTATTATACAACAAGTACGCTAACACGGCGATGAAGATGACCACCACTGTTACCACCAATCCCGAGATACAAATAACTAGATCTCTAAACCATCCGATATCCATAAGCAGCACCCCCGTTTCTATATTTTCTCCAGCCTAAGCTTCTGATTTCTTCTCACGAAGCCAAAGAACCACTCCCGTTACTATTAACGCCCAAGCGGCGATAAAAAATTCCGCCTGAACAGCTGAAATGAGCCCGGAGCCTACCAAAACAACGCTATAATTCATAACAAAGTATGCGAAGGCGGCTATGAGATAGAACTTCCATCCCCAACCTCTGGCCAATCCCCAACCTGCCAGCGCACAAGTAGCTACATTGACACCTATGACAAAAAAGCTTTCCCAAAATCCACCAAGAGCCACCAGACCTTCAACTTGCACCTTCCACCAGCTCCAGCCAGAAGCCAAAACATAATTTAGGTTCCACTGCGCCTCAAGGATACCAAACCCAACCCCGGATACGGCACCGGCTGCAAGCCCTAATTTAGGTTCGATGCTTCTGCCCTCACGCCACCAGTAAACAACCACAGGTAACAGCTTAAACCCCTCTCGGACCAGACCAAAAAGATACATCGATGGTAGGCTTGCAAGCAAAGACCATTGCGCCAGAGTTTCCTGACTCCAGAAGGAGCCATACACCCACGAAACCCCAAATCTGAGCGGAAATGCAGTAACAGCAATAGCAATGGGTGCAAGAATAGCCCCTGCAGCAAGAACCGCCCAAAGCCACGGCTTAGTAATCAACGGCGGCCTGTAACAAGCAAGCCAGATCGCACCGAAAACTACCGCCAGCCCAATGCCCAAAACACTGGGGTTGGAGAAAAAATATATAAAGAACTCGAGCATTTGCTGTGCCATAAACCCTCCTGCTATAGTTGCATTATCTGCTTGCGCATTCCGCTAAGGAAGATCAAATACCATAGCTTTCGGTGAACTGCTGATGTAGCCACAGACCTCTCCGAAGTCGAAGTGGCAAACACACAACAGCTATAGCCACCTTTGCATCTTATCTCCCTGATAAACGACTGTTATTACATCTCGCAAGGAATCGAATCCTGGAGATTGCATTGGATTGAAACCTATTTCTTCACCTGAAGAAGATGGTAATTGAGAACCAGGCGACGGCTTCTCTTTAATGAAATAATCGTAAAATAAAATAGGCACCAAGCGCTAAGGATACAATGATTACCAGGCCAAGACATCCCGTAAGCCACGGGTCAGACTTCTTCTTTGGTTTTGCTTTCTCCTCCTCCTCTACACCTTCTGCGCGTTTTTGATATTCTGCCGGCTGCTTTGGAAAAGGCCTTACCCTCTGCGGCGTTGGCCAGTTAAGACTTTCACGGCATCCCGGACAATTTATCAATGTAGCGTCAACAATGGCACCACAGTAAGGACAATTATATTGGAATCTCTGCCCGCATGATTGGCAGAACTCTTGACCTACGACGTTTTGCGCACCGCATGCCGGGCAGGGGAAAACTTGTTGCATCTATTACTGCCTTCTTTCTAAACTAAACCCATCTCTGAATCTTCAGGCCTTATACTAAAACGCCAACATCATTTTAACCCGCCAAAGCCTATACTTCAAGCCAGCAGCCATAAGCCCAAGAAGCCAAACGTAAGCGCCAGAAGACTTAGCCTCAAAACTACCCGCTGATATCCAACCACTTTACACAGCCGCATCCACGCAGTATACTTTAGAGCTAATCTCACACGAGCTATAGTCCTTGGTAAAGCGTTAATTTATGACGATTAAAGTTGTTACTGATAGTTGCTCAGATATTACACAAGAGGAAGCCAAGAAGTTAGGCATTACTGTAGTGCCGGCATATGTCCATTTTGGCGACGAAGTCTATCGTGACGGAGTCGATATTGAT
>JADHXB010000053.1 GCA_016783155.1 Dehalococcoidia bacterium | reverse complement strand
TTGGTAAGGTAGATGCCCAGACGCTGGTCGCTCTTAAACTCGTAGCCTGTCTCCTGAAGCAGAAGCCCCAGCTTGAGGTGGGCGACAGCATAGGGAGCCATCAGCAATTCAAAGCCAAAGATGCGGGGGAGGAGCTTCTCCGCCACATAGTTATCCCATAGACCCTGCTGACCTTTGCCAGCGATAGCCTGGTGAATTTCGTTTATCACCATGTAGAGGAAGGTGGCAGTGCCCACCGCCGGGTCCAGGATGAGCGTCTTATCATCCGCCAGCCCCTTTGGCTTGTTGAAGCGGTCTTTGAGCAGATGGTCAATGGAGCGCACGATGTAAGAGACCACCGGCTCCGGGGTATAGTAAACGCCGCGCATCTCCCGTACCTTGGGGTCATACTCTTTGAGGAAAGTCTCGTAGAAATGCACCACCGGGTCTTCCTTGGCAGTGCGCTTGCCAAAGTCCTTCAGGACGGCCTCCATATCCGCCTGAGCCAGCACCTGCGCCAGGTCATCCACCAGCCAGGCGATGCGGTCATCCAAATCAGGACCGGCAATCTGGTTAAATAGCTTGCGTAGGAAGGGGTTGGTTTTGGGTAAAAGATAGGCAGCATTCTGGCGGGTAAAGTCCTTGCCTGTGGTGCTGGTGCAGCGGGCGGCGAAAAGCCCGTAGGCAATGGTCTGGGCGTACATATCAGCAAAATACTCAGCCGACAGGTCAGGGATGAGGTTATCGCGAAAAGCGGCAAGCTGGCTGTGCAGGCTGCCGCCTTCCGGCTCTTTCTCGAAGGCGTTAATTATTAGATTCCGAATCAGGTGCGCCTGCCGAGCCATGCGCATCGCCAGTTCTTTTGGAGTGCCCACAGCTTCAGCTTTATGAGTGAGAAAGTCACTCAAAAGTTCGGCTACAGCTTGAATACCAGCGTTATCACGTTTGATTTTGCTTTCTGCGGTCAATGTGCCCAGACGTGCCGAGAGGCGGCGTTCTCCGTCCACATACCAGCGGAATTCAAGATAATCAGTCAGGATAAGGTTGCTCAGCGAGTCTAGATATCGCTTTAGCTGCTCTGTCTTTTCGGTTTCGTCAAGGCTCTTGCCAATATCCTTGGCTTCAACGTAACCGATGGTAGCCGAACCTTTCGTAACGATAAAGTCAGGTGCGCCGCACTCTATACGGCTGGGCAGACTGGTGGCAATAACTCCATCACCAAAGGACTCCAGCAGAGCTTTCAGTGTGGGATAGTGAGAACCTTCACTGGCATGGCCTGCTGCTAAAGTCGTCTGAACCTGCTTGAAATATTCACTGAATGCGCTGACTTTGTCTGCATTCATTGTTAAACCCACCAGAATTCTTATGTCAATGGCATTATACTACACGATTAGAGGCAGTTCTATAGGGGGAGAATTATATAAGCCATGTTGTCGATGCCGCTGTGCAAATACAAGTTATTACACGATGTAGCAGTTATAGCAACCGACTTGTGGGCAACAATACTGACTTTTGTGCAATGGTACTCGCTCACCACACGCACGCGACCGATTGAACCTTCTAGCGGTTTGTGCAGGGACGGTTTGACGGACTCCTGTGCTATAATTATAACTCCGGGTTCAATATAAATTGCGGTAAACAAGGAGGCAGAAATGGGCTACCTGGAAGAGATGGCTAAATACCAGAAGACGGAGAAACAGAAAAGCTTCTCAGCCGATTTTCTCGAAGGGCAGCAGATAGAGGATTATGAGTTCTGGGATGAAATAGAGATAGGCAAGGAGACTGTAGTACCGTTCAAGTTTGAGGTCAAGGCTGAGGACATGATGGCTTATGCCGAGGGAGTTCCTGATGCTAACCCTGTGTTTTATGACGAGGAATACGCCAGGAAATGCGGCTATGACGGGCTGGTCGCTCACCCTTTGTTTATTAGTCAGGTCCTATTTTTTCTTCTCCAGAAAGGGCATGGTAGCTGGATAAGGACTCCAGGGGCCAGAAACCCCGGCCAGATATTCGAATGGCATGACCCAATTCGAGTCGGCGATATTCTCACTCTCAAAAACAAGGGCTATGATAAGTGGATTAAGAAGGGAAAATACTACCTGAGGTATTTATCGGAGCTATATGACCAGGATGGTAAGCTGAAGGTGAGGGGCTACATAACTATGATTTTACCTAAGTCCAAGGCCGACGTGTTGAGATACGTCAAGGGCGAGCGTGCTCTGGAAGCTTGAGCAATACATGCGAGCTCTAAGGCAACATGAGAGATTGCCACGTCCCGATTGCATCGGGACTCGCAATGACACTGGTAGAGACGTCATTGCGAGGAGCCACAGGCGACGAAGCAATCTCGGGGGAAGGGGGTAATTGAGGGATTGCCACGCGGAGTTTATCCTGAGCCGGGGTACATTCTTCGACAGGCTCAGAATGAGCGGTGACGAAGGGCTCGCAATGACAGAGAGGGGAAAAGGTCACAATGACAGAGAGGAAGGTCCGCATTTAGGGAGATAATGGGAATGGCAAAGAAGTTAACCTTTGAGTCGGTGAATTGTGGTGATGTGTTACCTGAAGTTAGACAGCACATAAGCCAGGAGGTTATCTGGGAGCACGCTGTAGCCTCGCTTGATTATAACCCGGTTCATACCGACCCGGAGTGGTGCAGGACAGCCCAGGTCTTTGGCTTGCCCGTTCCGGTGATGCACGGTAATCAGACGATGTCGCTGATGGCAAAGGTGGTTACCAACTGGGCGTATCCTGTCGGCGGCAAGTTGAAGCGGATGGAGGTCAAGCTTATTAAACCTGTGCAGGTGGGTTCTACCTGCACTTACGGCGCTGTGGTGGCTGAAAAGCATCCCATAGGTAAGGGAGAGAACTTTGTAGTTCTTGATTTGTGGGCAATGAATCAAGACGGGGAGAAGGTAGCCGTCGGCACAGCAGAGATTACATTGCCTTAGCACCTGATACCAGCACCGCTAATTTAGTGGCGGGCTGAAGCCATTTGTAAACAATCCCCGAAATGCCTATTGACAGGCGACTACCTCGTATGGCAAAGTAGCTATATAAACTTTTTGGGGGTGTGTTATGAGGAAAGTCGCCGTTGTTGCTGACAGCACCTGCTGCCTGCCGCCGGAAGTAGTGGAGAAATACGATATCTGTGTGGTGCCCTTTCAGATAGTCCACGAAGGCAAGAGCTACCGCGATGGAGTCGATATTACCCCAAATGAAGTTTATAGAATCATGCGAAAAAAGGAAAACTTGCCTACCACGTCAACGCCATCGGCCGGTGACTTTCTCAATGCCTACCGCCAGGTGGGCCAGAAAGCTGAAAGCATACTTTGTATCACCGTGACCAGTCTGCAGAGTAAGACATTTGAGGCAGCCTTGGCAGCCAAGGATATAGCCAAAGAGGAGATACCAAACACTATAATTGAGGTTTTTGACAGCCGCTCCGTGGCTGGTGCTCTGGGGTTCATCGTTCGTGAGGCGGCTCGATTTGCCAGCAAGGGGGAGGGGTTGGCTGAGGTAGTTGAGGTAGCGCGAAACATGATGGGCAAGGTGAATTTCCTGGCTATGCTGGATACGCTCTACTATCTTGCCAGGCTCGGCCGAATTGCCAGAGCTGCATCCTGGGCAGGAAACATGCTGGATATGAAGCCTGTCCTGGAGCATTCTCCCGCCGTAGGCGAAACGATGCCTGTGGCACGTCCCAGAACCAGGAGAAGGGCTATAGAGTGTATGTTGCAAATAATGGCCGAGAGAACGGGTGGCTCACCGGTACATGTCTTTGTGCAGCACGCCGATGATTTAAAAGAGGCTAAGAAGCTTGCCGCCGAGATTGAGTCTAGATTTAACTGCGCCGAGCTCTACCTCACCGAGTTTGCCCCTGTAATGGGGGTGCACACCGGGCCCGGGCTTCTCGCTATCAGCTTCTACGCCGATTGAGGCTTCATTGCTTTACTCGTCATTGCGAGGCAAGCAGTGCCGTGGCAATCTCAGCCGAGGCAGATGTCGTTGCCATGCAGAGATTGCCACGCGGAGTTTACCCTGAGTGAGATCCTTCGGTCGCTTCGCTCCCTCAGGATGACAAAGGCGAAGGACTCCCTCAGGATGACAAAGGCGAAGGATTCCCTCAGGATGACAAAGACGAGGACTCCCTCAGAATGACACAAAACGAAGGGCTCGCAATGACAGGCTGGGGTTACCTTACCTTGCCTCGTGCCAGCGAGGCGAATATGCTGCCGAAGCAGAGGGCAGCGAAGATGATAAATGCCGTGTTCAAGCTGCTTAGAAACTGGGGGTAGTATTCGGGCGTAATCTGCACCCTGCCGAGGTATATGGCGAATATCAACATTACCATGCCCATGCTGAACGTCATCCCGATCGACCGCATAGTTGACAGTGTTGCCGAGGCTACCCCGTAAAATCTCTTCTCCACGGAGCTCATGACTGCATTTGTGTTGGGGGAGGAGAAAAGGGCAAAGCCGAAACCGAGGATTATTAAGCCGGCTATGATGAACCACAGGCTTGTTGTTTGGTCTAAGAAGATGAAGAAGACAAGGCCGATGGCCGTCAATCCCATACCTGCTGACGCCACGATTCTGGGCTCGATTTTGTCGGAAAGCCTCCCGGCAAGCGGGGAAAAAATAGCCTGCATCACAGGCGCTGCTACCAGAACTAAGCCGGCGTTCTGAGGGCTGAGGCCTTTAATATACTGGAGGTAAAGGCTCAGGAGAAAGCTGACGGCGAATGTGGCGCTGTAATTGATTAACGCTGCCAGGTTGGATAGGGCGAATACCGTATTGTTCCTGAACAGGCGTATATCTAAGACGGGGCTTTTCACCTTCGTTTCCCATTTAACGAAGGCTACGATTCCCAGGCCGCCAGCAAGAATCAGCCCGGCGCCTGACAGCTCTGGCAGCATGGTGAACCCATACATTATGGCTATAAGCATCAGGCTGTAGATTATAGAGCCGACGATATCGAATTTCTCCCCCTTTGCTTCAGCCCATTCGCCTTTTAATTTCCAGAAGACAAGAGCGATTACCAGCAAGCCCAGAGGTACGTTCACCCAGAAAATGCTTCTCCAGCCAAGGTATTGTGTTAGTAGTCCTCCCACAAATGGCCCGACTGAAAGACCTGCATAAACGGCGGCGACATTTATCCCCAGGACTCTGCCTCTCTCTTCAGGAGGGAATACTGAGATTAGAATAGCTATGGCGGTGCTGAAAACCATCGCTCCACCTATTCCTTGCAAGATTCGAAAAGAGATAAGCATGGTCCCAGAGGTTGAAATTGCCGAAAGAGCTGAGGCAGCAGTGTAGGTAATCATGCCGTAGGTGAAAATCCTCTTCCTGCCATATATGTCGGCTATTCTGCCCAGGGGGACGAGGAACATGGCTGCTGCCAGTAGGAATGCTGTGGCTACCCAGCCCAGCAAAATGGCATCCATGGCTAGTTCGTCCCCAATTGCCGGCAGCCCTATGGTTATGGAAGAGCCCATGAATGGGGTGATGAAGGCGCCCACTGTGGTCACCAGCAAAGCGGCTTGCCGACCTGGTGTCCTGTCCATCCTTGTGCCAGTTTGTTGAGCTTGCATAAACCCGATAATTCTACCACTTGCTGCCTTTGGTGTGAAGGCGAGGTTTGATGAGCCTGAAATCGGTCGCCATTATTTTAGGTCATTGCGAGCCCTTTGTTTTTTGTCATTCTGAGGGAGTCCTTCGCTTTGTGTCATTCTGAGGGAGTCCTTCGTCTTTGTCATCCTGAGGGAGCGAAGTGACCGAAGGATCTAGCTCAGGATGAACTCCACGACCGAAGAATCTCACTCAGGGTAAACTCCGCGTGGCAATCTCTGTATGGCAATGACATCTGTCTTGGCTGAGATCGTCACGCCGCTTACGCTCCTCGTGATGACAGATAAACAGTTACTAGGATCTATAGTGACAATCAAGTGTCATTGGTGTATGCTATGATGTTACTTAAAGGAAGGCGGAAGCATAAGCTATGAGGCGGTCGGCTGATGCCTATCTCGATATAGAGACCACCGGTTTATCTGCATTTTTTGATTATATCACTGTAATTGGCGTCCTCCGTTGCGATGGCAGAAGCAGTGAGCTAATTCAGTTAGTCGGCGAACAAGTGACCAGGGGCAACCTCATTACAGCTCTTAGAGGTGTAAAAACAATCTACACCTATAACGGCACGAGATTCGACCTTCGTTTCATTGCTAATTCTCTTGGCATAGACCTTGCTGCAGCATACTATCATTGTGACCTGATGTATGACTGCTGGAGGTGTAACTTGTATGGTGGTTTCAAAGCAGTTGAGCGACAGTTAGGCATTCCCCGGCGGCTACAAGGTGTTAACGGATATGAAGCGGTGCAGCTATGGTGGAGCTACATGAAGGGTGGCAGCCAGCGTGCCCTGACTCGCCTTCTGGAGTATAACAGGGAAGATGTTGTAAACCTCAAGGCACTGAGAGAGAGGCTGAACTTTGTCAGGTAGATGTGCGTATCTCGGTGATAGGAACATCATCTTGCTTTATCACCGCCTGCGTCTGGCAGAAAAGCATGTAATTGCGAGGCTTTAGCCTCGCCACCCTGACCCTTAAGGGTCAGGGCGACATTTGCGATTACTAGGCGACCTTCTGAATGGGCCCTTTGTTTTTTGTCATTCTGAAGGAGCCATTCGCCTTTGATTTTGAGGGAGTCTTTTTTGCCTTTGTCATCCTGAGGGAGCAAAGTGACCGAAGGATCTAGCTCAGGATGAACTCCACGACCGAATAATCTCGGCAGGGGGTACGGTGGGATTCTTCGCTTTGCTCAGAATGACGGAGGGGGAAGAGCTCGAGATGACAGGTAGGAGTCATTTGCGGGTGGTGGTATAATAGGTGATTCGTGCTTTGTGCACTTGTTTGAAGCTGAAAAAGGATTGCTGTTTTGGCAACTGAGACGAAGTCAAAGGGTTTCTATGGGTGGTGGATGTTATTTTTCCTCTGGGTTGTCTATACCATTCCAATTGGTTTTGCCTTTTACAGCCCAGCGGTGCTCTATCCGTTTATGATTGAGGATATGGGGTGGTCGAGGGGGGAGATAATGGTAGGCTCTACTGCATTAATGTTGCTCTTTGGGCTCACCGGCCTGTTGGCTGCCTGGATGATTGGACGTTTTGGAGCACGTGTTACCCTGGCTATAGGTGGAGTCATTGTGACCATAGCTACCATTCTGATGGGTTTGGTGGGCCACATCTATTCAATGTACCTAGTTTTGTCTCTTTTTGTTGGCTTGGGGGTATCGCTTGCCTCGATGATTCCAGTTCAGACGGTGATTGTCTCCTGGTTTAACACCCGCCGGGCGCTGGCTATGGGCCTGGTGCTGGGGGGTGGGGCTATTGGTGGCTTCCTGGCACCTCAGATTATAAGTGTAGCGGTTGAGGCTAGCGGTGGGAACTGGCGCATCGGCTGGTTCATTATCGCCGTGGCCTCAATAATCGGGGTAGTTGTGGCTATGCTTACGGTGCGCAACCAGCCATCTGATGTGGGCCAGCATCCTGATGGGCTGGCTCCGCATGAAGCGAAGGCGGCGGTAAGCGGTATCAGCCGTGCGTCACGAGTCTATCGTGCCCCGGTTGATTGGACTTTGCGCGATGCTCTGAAGACGCCGGCGCTGTGGTTTTTAGTCGGTGCTGCGGTGTGCAGTTTCTTTCTGTGGCAGGTAATTGTCACCCAGGGACCTCTTCATCTGCTGGACAGAGGGTTTGACCCAGCCATGGCGGCCTTCTTTTACAGCTTGGCTATCGGGTTGAGCATTGTGGGACGCTTCACCACCGCTGCTCTGGGCGATATTATCGAGCCACGCTTCCTTCTTGCCTCTGGCGCCTTTTGCATCTTGCTGGGGGGGATTCTGTTCTGGTTTGTTTCGCCTGGGGCTATGTGGACGGCTTATCTTTATCCGTTGCTGGCTGGCTTTGGCTTTGGTATAGCCTATGTCTGTGTGCCTACTATTATAGGTAACTACTGGGGTTCCAGGGCTTTTGCTGGCATTAGCGGCCTGGAATTGCCCATTGTGCTGTCGTTTCAGGCCGTGGCTGCGCCTCTTGCCGGGTTTCTTTACGACCTGCAGGGCAGCTATTTTACGATTATGGTTATCTCATGGATAGCGGCGGCTATCGGTTTTGCGGCTATACTCCTGTGCATGCCACCCAAGCCGAAGGGGACGACAAGAGGGGGAAGTAGTTTGGTTTAGGCAACCACGCCAGCTTAAAGACCTTGCTGTTTATATTGCTGGGCCAGTTTAGCGTAAATATCTGAGCCGAGTTTCAATTGAACCAGTTGCTCTTGTGATAGCTGCCCCTTTATTCGGGCAGGTACACCTATGACCACTGATTTCTCTGCAATCTTTGTTTTTGGCGCTACTACAGAGCCAGCTCCGATAATACAGAAGTCACCGATTTCGGCACCATCGAGGAGAGTGACATTATTGCCGACCAGAACTTTGCTGCCGATCCTGTGACAATGGACGACGGCTCCATGTCCAATAATTGTATTGTCACCGATGATGACGTCAGTTCCGCCATGGACAACGCAATTATCCTCGATGCTGGTATTCTTTCCGATTGTTATTTTGCCAAAGTCTGCTCTAATAACTGCCCCAGGCCAGATATTCGAGTTTTCACCGATTTCGACGTCGCCCACTATGTAGGCAGCTTCGCTGACGAATACTGACGATGCTATTTTGGGGCTCTTGCCGTTGAACTCTCTTATCATCTTCAACTTCTCTCCAAATGTTATTCTGAGCATAGCGAAGAATCTAGAGACCCTTCGCTGTTGCTAAGGGTGACAGTGTGTTTATAGCCAGGCTCTTAATCGTCTGAGGGCGGCTATTTTCTCCTTATCGCCAACTTTAGCCCTTTCCAGCGCCTGGTGTAATACTTCGATGCTTCTATCATAGGTTTTTCTGTCCACAGGATAGGGGTGTCCGTCTTTGCCGCCATGGGCGAAGCTGTAGCGGGCAGGGTCTCGCAGGCTGACAGGCACGTCGTAGATGAGCTCTGAGATCAAGCCGAGGGCGCGTAGAGTTTTCGGGCCTACGCCCTCCAGGCTCAGCAAGTTTTCGAACTTTTCCGGTTGGTGCTCATAGCTGATAAGAAGTGTCTTATGTAGGCGGTCGGGATGGATATCCACAAGGCTGAGGTGATGGCGGGATGGCAGGTCTAAGGTCTTGAGTCTCTTTAGCTGGCTGACAAGCTTCTCTGGTTTTTCCTCATTGGCGATCCGTGTTATGGTGTCCCGAGCCGGGTCGCTCTCAGCGGCTACCAGATTCAGGGTTTCGCCTCTCGCCTGGGAACAGATGGCGGAATGAGGCTCGCAGACGAAGTCGGTCACCTTTTCGCCCAGCCAGTGATAACGGCGGGCGTAGTGGTTGCCTTCGTTCATACCTTGCTGAACTACCGACCATGAGCCATTCTTGGTGAAGAGGAAGGTATGGTGGTAGAGTTGATAGCCGTCTTGGAGGGCTGAATTGTCAACCTTGGCTGCCATACGGCTGGCGTAGACCAGAGACGAAGTGTCTGATTTCAGGAGATGCCCGACGCCTTCTATTTCGCTTGGGGTTTTCCGTGATGTTTTGCCCTTGCCGCCGGCGACGAACATACCCAGGTCGCTTTCCAGCCCTTTAATCCCTTCTTTGAGGGCGCCGCAGACGGTTGTGGTGACGCCGCTGGAATGCCAGTCATAACCCAGGACACAACCGAAGGCTTGGAACCAGAAAGGGTCTGACAGGCGATGGAGCATCTCCTCGGGGCCGAACTCGGTGGTGATGGCGATGGTGATTTCCCGGGCCAGCTTGGTCATGCGGTCGAAGAGCCATCGCGGCGCTTTGCCGTAATGCAAGGGCAGATTGGCGATTCCAGTCCGTTGTGCTGAGTTGGTCATTTGCCTGACTTTACCGC
>JADHXB010000052.1 GCA_016783155.1 Dehalococcoidia bacterium | reverse complement strand
CCTCAGGAGGACTAAATACTCTCCTTTCATCCATCATAGATTTAATTGTTTCTGCTTCCTTCGCCATGGACATAGCCATTTCTACTCCTTCCATAGATGACTCCTTTCCACCTCCAAATCTTTTCCTGCGTTGCCCATAAAACCTGACGCACCAATCCAATCGCTAAGATTAGATTAGGTCAGAGGTTGACCCTATATTATTCTTCAGGTTAATGTTAATCCTGATAGGCAACACCCATAAGTTGAGTAAATGCAGCCCGCAGTCTTTGTGAAATCACATAGGCTACACCACCGGCAATTGCAGCGCACAGCCTGGGATTGGTATAAACTAAATTGCGCAGCTCCTTCCCGTTAAAGGAAAGTGCCTTTGTCCTCTCCAAGGCTTTCGCTGTGCAGACACAACGGTATGGGGGTATCGAAGCTGTCCATCCAATACATTCAAAATTGGAGGCAGCCTGGATTTGCCGCTTATCCGTTGGACCTAGCTCCAGAAGAATAGACACCAGCCCCTCTTCAATCACATATAGCTTTTCTGACTCTCCCTCCTGCTTGGCTATGATTGTCCCTGCCTCAAATACTTCAGAAGCGCACATCTTTTCCACTACCTTAAGGTCATCCTCATCTAGGTAGTGGAATACATCAGACCTTCTCAGTACCTCTAGCTTGTCCATTTATTGCCCTCCAAAATTTTTTGTGCGTCGTGTAACTCACTGCACAAAAATCTATTATACATTGTTCACCGTATATTTTCTATTCAGCTAGAGGTACATTTTATCTACCGTTAGCTAGACGCTCACCACTTTTCCTGAGCTAACCTGCCATTAAGCCAAGTTCGCAGTGGTTCGTCTAAGATACCAAGCTTAGACTCTATCCACTGAATGTCCCCACTTGACAGAGCTGCCTTTTCCTCAGAGGTTAGGTCATAATCTCTGAGTGTCTGTTCCGGGTTTTCAGCCAATTTTGCCAAGAAATCGCTATCGTCCCTGGCTCTACCCAACACAGCTAATAGGGCTTTGCCACCCCTGTCGAGGGCGGCAGGCTCTTCTAGATTAGCGCGCATCAGCTCCGCTATCTGAACACGAATTGGCTCTGCTAAGTGACCAGCAACAGACGCTACCGGCTTGGCGCGGACAAGGTTAGGGATTACTGCTCTTAACCAAGGTCTGGCGGTAACTAGTTCAGTTGTACGTTCGCGGCCCAGGTAAGCCAGCCAGTATATAGCACCCACCAGGATACCACCGCCGATAATATTGCCAATGGTCACTGGAACCAGGTTACCAACGAACCCTGCCCAAGTAAGGTTAAGCACACTGTCAGCCGCTACCCCGGCTGCACCAAGGACAGCGGGCTGGCTGGCTAGCAATATCCCCATGGGGATGAAATACATATTGGCAATACTGTGCTCAAAGCCAGCGGCAACAAAGGCGGTGATTGGGAAAAGAATGGAAAGTATTTTCCCAGTAACGGTGCGGGCGCTGAAGCATAGCCAGATAGCTAAGCAAACCAGGGCATTGCAGAGGATACCTCGAGCTAGGGCTGAACCGAAGCTAAGGTTCACCTTGGCATTAGCGATGAGCAGGGCATTGGCTCCTACTCCATAACCATTAAACGCCCACTGGTACGTATAGAACATCAATCCCGCCAGGCTTAAGCCCCCTAGAAGATTGGCAAAATAGACCAATCCCCAGTTTCGAAGCAGCTGGGCAAGGCTGGTCCGCCCGCTCATCCAGCTCATCGTCATCAGGCAATTGCCGGTAAAAAGCTCAGCCCCAGCCACCACCACCAGAATTAGTCCTAGGCAAAAGGCGAGCCCTCCCAACAGCTTGGTGAGCCCAAAGCCTAAGCCTGCATCGGTGGTGACTAAGGTGCAAAACATTGCCCCCAGACCAATGAAAACCCCAGCCAGAATGCCCAAGAGTATGGTGCTCCAGGTATCGCGTGTCCCCTTGGCTATCCCCACCGCCTCAGCCTTCTGGGCTACTTCAAAAGGTGTATAAGCCTCGGTAGTGGCTACTCTACCTACTTTCTCAATCGCCGTCTCAAGCCGGGATGCCGTTTCAACTGCTTCCTGGCGAACTCTTAACATCTCCGAGAAATCAAGCCCGATATTACGTTGTTTGTTATTCAACGTAGAGGTTGCTGGTCTAGTCCCTTTCTTCCTGTTATTTGCCATCTCGTTTCTCCATAGCAGCAAGGATATAAGTAGCTACCTCACCATTTCTCCTGGCTTAAGCGACACCATAGCCAGGTTGCATGTCGCTGGTCCAGCTTGCCGAGCCAACTCTCTATTTTCTTTATGTCCCCACTGACCAGCGCTGCCATTTCCTCTTGGGTCAGCATGTAGTACTCGCTGAGCGCCTCGGTGGGATTATCGGCAAGCCGAGCCAAGAACTTGCTGTCATCAGCAGCTCTGGCCAGAACTGCCAGGATTGCCTCCTTCCCTTTCAGCCTTTCCTCAGGAGTAATAGTTTTTGTCTTTTCAACTGTCGCTGGTGCCATCACAGTACCTCCTCATCTTCATTCCACTTACAGCATACCGCTTGGCAGGCGATACTACATCGACCGCCTACCCTATTTCCGTATCCCTAAGGTGTATATCAAAACATGTCCAAAGGTCTTATATCTTCAGGCTGCGACAAAGGAACATAAGTCCAACTCCTTGAGATTCTCACCCAAATACCTTAAAATTAACTCGGTAGCTGTTGCAGCGACAAGAAAGAGGATGTATTATGACGAAGACCAGGATTCTAATTGCTGATGACCATGCAGTGCTCAGGGAAGGGATGCGCAATCTACTGGAGCAGGAGCGGGATTTAGAGGTGGTCGGTGAGGCTAGCGATGGCGACGAAGCCGTCAAGTTGGGCGCTGAGCTAAAGCCAGATGTGGTATTAATGGATATCGTTATGCCCAAGCTTAGCGGCGTTGAGGCTACCAAGCTGATAAAACAGGCAAGCCCGGCTACTGCTATATTGGTATTAACTGCCTATAGCGACATCCGCTATATCCTTGGACTTTTAGAGGCTGGAGCCTGCGGCTATCTACTGAAAAGCGCACGTGGCTATGACATTATAGGAGCTATTCGCGCTGTGTGTTCTGGTGATTCAGTACTCGACCCGATAATAACTCGCAAGCTCCTGGAACGTGCCATGGGCTCAGCCAGTGGGGCTGATGAGTCTAAAGCAAGAGGCCTGCTCAGCCACAGGGAGGTTGAGGTTTTGAGGCTAGCGGCTAGCGGGATGAGTAACAAGGATATTGCCAAACAGCTTTTTCTTACCGTGCGCACGGTGAAAGCCCACCTAGCCAATATCTTTAACAAGATGGGGGTTTGCTGCCGCACTGAGGCTATAGTCAAAGGGTTAAGAGAGGGCTATATCGCCCTTGATGATGTGCCCTCAAGGATAGAGAGTGAATAATGGAAACAAAGTTTGAACTGTCTCAGCAAAACTATCAATACCTGTTTGAGAATGCCAGCGATGCCATGTGGGTCCATGATATGGAGGGTAATATTTTGGACGGAAACAAGGCATTTGAAAAGCTTACCGGATATAGCCTTAAGAAATGGGCTGGTATGAATATTAAGCAGTTCCTCACCGAGGAATTACTAGATTTGTCTAGAGAAGTTAGGCGCAAGCTGCTTAATGGAGAAGCTCTTAAACAACCCTATGAGCAGCGACTGCTCAGGAAGGACGGGGCAGTAAGGACAATGAAGATGGCTACCAGCCCAGTCGTCATCGCCGGGAAGGTAAAGGGCTTCCAACATGTCGCCAGGGATATAACTGAAGAAAAGAGTGCGGAGGAGATGCTCTCAAAGATTATTGATGGTTCCCCTATTCCATCATTTGTAATAAATAAACAGCATAAAGTCACCCACTGGAATACAACCATCGAATCCCTTTCCGGCATAAGCGGGCAGGAAATAGTGGGGACAGATGAGCAATGGCGGGCATTTTACACTGAGAAGAGACCAGCTATGGCCGATTTAATTGTGGATGGAGCATCCGCAGATGAAATTGAAGCATATTACCGGGGTAAATATAAAAAATCTCGCCTAATTGATGGCGCCTATGAAGCTGTAGATTTCTTTCCAGCTCTTGGCGAGCATGGAAAATGGCTTCATTTTACTGCAAGTCCTATCAAAAATAAAGGCGGGGACATAATAGGTGCCATAGAGACCTTACAGGATATAACTGAAGAAAAGCAACTGGAAGAGAACATGCGTTACTATGTCCAGCTAATTACCAAGGCACAAGAGGAAGAAAGAAAGCGCATTGCCCGAGAGCTGCATGATGAGGTAGCTCCACCTCTACTCCTCCTCACCCAGCGCTTGGATGTAATCACCTCAAGCACTAAACCAAAGTTACCCGGGGCATTTAAGGATACGCTAGAGGACTTGCGCATCAGGACTGTTGAGGCGTTAGAAAATTTGCGGCACTTTGCCCAGGACTTAAGACCACGCATATTGGATGACCTGGGCTTGGTAGCAGCCCTCGAGTGGATGACAGAGGAACTAGCAAAGAACTATGGAATTGATGCTCACGTTGAAATGGAGGGTACTGAGCGGACCTTGCCTGCTGAGGTTCAGCTACTCCTGTTCCGCATTGCCCAGGAGGCACTAAACAATATTAGAAGGCACGCCAAGGCATCCACAGCTGTGGTCAAACTGGAGTTTAGAGACAACGAAATCAAGATGACCGTGAGCGATAACGGCAAAGGCTTTGAACTACCAACCCGGGTAGAAGACCTCGCCAGCACCGGTAGGCTTGGCATTATTGGAATGTGTGAACGGGCTCGGTTGCTTGGTGGCACCTTGAGGGTAAATTCAGAATCGAGCAAAGGAACAGAAGTAGTCGCTGAGTCACCATTATAGCGCTCTCATATGATATAGTAGCTACTACATCAGCTATCAAGCCTAGCTATCACATTTCCTCCATCGGATTTGCATTTTGCATTACCCAGTAAACTTGTTTACAATAAGCCGTTATTGTGCTAGTATCAACCATCGTATTGGTGCTGAGGACAAGAAAATGCGCATAGAAAAGCAAAGATATACTGAACGGTTTGGCTCGGTAAAGATAAATGATGTGCAAAAAGTCCTGGAGCTTGATTCTGGGATGAGAGCTAGGCTGACGCTTAAGGAGGCAATAGCTTTAGACAAAATAGCTGGGAGAAGAGCTAAGCTGGCGCTTAAGGAAGCAATAGCTGTAGACAAAATAGAAGAGGGGGTTATCAAGGATTACGAGAAGAAAATGGCTATTGTTATCCCGATTAAGAATGAGAAGCTCCAGCTCTTCGAAGGGGTTATCAGCGGCGTACCTCATGAGTGCCTGATAATAGTAGTTTCTAACAGTGAGAGAAAGGAAGCTGACAGATTCGAGATGGAGAGGGATACCCTAGAGCAGTTTTGCCGCTTTGCTCAGCGTCAAGCTTTGATTATGCATCAAAAAAACCCGGCTCTGGCTCTGGCTTTAGCCCAGGCTGGATATACCGATTTGCTGGATGAGGTTGGAGAAACAGTAAGGGATGGCAAAAGCGAGGGGATGGTAATCGGCCTACTAATGGCCATGCTGGCGCGAAAGGAATACGTTGGTTTTGTTGACGCTGATAATTACTTTCCCGGGGCAGTTTGGGAGTATGTAAAGTGCTATGCTGCTGGCTTCAGTATTTCACGGTCGCCATATGCCATGGTCAGGATTCTATGGCGGTACAAACCGAAGTTATCAGGTCAAATCTACTTTAAAAAGTGGGGGCGAGTATCAGGAACAACCAATAAGTGCTTCAATTCTTTAATTTCAGCAAAAACAGGATTTGAAACCGATATCATAAAAACAGCCAATGCTGGTGAACATGCTATGAGTGTGAGGCTGGCGGAAATACTGCCCTTTGCTTCGGGCTACGCAGTTGAGCCACAGGAGCTTGTGTCTCTTTTTGAAGATTTCAGCGGTGTACTGCCCACAGCTAATCAAAGAGCAGCTAGAGACGGGATTGAAATATTCCAAATAGAAAGCAGAAACCCTCACTTCCACGAGGAGAGAGGCACTGCGCACCTGCGGGAAATGCTGCTCCAGGGGCTTGGCACCGTTTACCACTCCTTACTTTGTGACGAGGAAACGAAACGAATGATTATCAGAGAGCTGCTAGCCCAACGGGCTCTCAAGCGAGGTGAAGAGCCAGCTAAGCCAAACATTAACCGCCCTCCTCAGAAAGTAAACATCAAAAGCTTTATCGACTTTATGGCTGAGCGTGTGGACTCGTACTCAGCACTAAAGGGATAGTGATGCCAAATTATTCCACAGAGTCGAGACTGATAGCCTTTGATATGGATGGCACCCTAATTGCTGACAGATTTATTTTTAGATTGGCTCATAGATTTGGCTTTGAGGCAGAGCTAAGGGAGATAATATCAAGGAACATTCCGGAGTACGAGAAGACAAGAAGCATCGCGTCTCTATTGAAAGATGTAAGGACTAAAGAAATCATTGATACCCTTGACCAAATTCCACTCTCACCGGGCACCCAACTGACTGCGCTGGAACTCAAAAGAGAAGGGCATGTGCTCGCTATTATTAGTGACAGTTACACTATAGTTACTGAGCGGTTAAAGAAAAAACTGGGCTTTGACTTCACTGTAGCTAATAAGCTCGTTGTGAAGGGCGGGAAGATAACTGGAGAAGTAGAGATGCCATTAAACTGGTCGAGCAATAGAACGGGGTGCCTGAAGCACTCGGTATGTAAGCTAAATGCTTTGGTCAGTCTTTCGAAAAAGACAAAAATACCATTAGAAAGAACTGTAGCTGTTGGCGACAATACTGCTGATATATGCATGCTCAGGCAAGCTGGCCTCGGGATAGCCTTCAATCCAAAAACCAAAACTGTTGAACAAAGCGCTGATATTACAATAAACAACCATATGTCACAGCTTTTAACTATCATAAGGGAGCAAAGATTGCCAAAAGCACCACCGAATAGCGAATCGTGTAATACCTCAGAGGTTCCTAAGACTCCAGCATAAGTCTTAACGCTATCATTCCCACACCCGAATCTAGCGTTGATAAGCAACCTCTAACCAGAATCGCGACTAATCTTCACCCTTTTCAATTTGCTCCAGCCTGGCATCGCCAATGCCAAAGTGATGAGCTATCTCGTGCCTTACTACTCTCTTTATTTCAACAGTGATCTCAGCATCATATCTACATTTGGCCTCAATTGGCTTCCTGAATATGGTTATTTTATCTGGTGGGACCAGTCCGTAGTGTCTACCCCGCTTGGTTAAGGGTACACCCTCATAGAGACCAAGCAGAGTTTGACCATGCCTGAGTCCCGCCCTAGCTAGTTGTTCAACGGTCGGCCAATCCTCTACCACCACATCAATATTCTCTAGTCTAGCGACAAACTCCTCAGGCAAAGCTTGAACCGCCCTTGTCACCAGCCACTCGAACCTCTCCCTATCCATCGCCTGACCTTTTGATTTAGCTGGCCCTCATTTCACAACCTGAATATCCACCGAACTCCATGACTATGCTTGACCAAGGCTTTGCTACGCAGCTTGCTTATCATGCAAGTTCTAATAGGGTTTTTCAAAACTATGTCTATCGTTCTCCTCTGAAGGAGGCCTGTGAGAAGGGGTGGCATTTAGAGGCAAGGTCGCTAATTTTAACGGTTTGGTTTTTTGCTACATCAAAATTTCGAACTATTCAGAGAATGTCAGTTCTTAGGTTAAATCTGCCTATATGCCGAAAAATACTGCTGAAACTGTACTATGCACCATGTTTGGCTGGAGTCAGCTACCTCGTTCTGTGGTTCCCTAACCAATCCAGTGTTACCTCCCAAGTCGTCTTCGTCTTGCGCTCTTTTTTGCCTTCAGGCGCGCAGCTTCTCTCTTGGATAGGAAACAACGATGGGCTTTCGCCTCGCGCAGGATTCCATCCATCTGTACCATCCTTTGAAAACGTCTCAACAAGGACTCTTGGGTTTCGCCTTCACGTATGGAAACTTCCAATGACATAACACACCAACACATTCTAGTAACATACATAGGCCAGGTACCCCCAGCCTATGTATATCCTTAAAGTCAAACTAGCGTTATCCGCTCAATCTGACCTTATTGTAGCACTCACTACAATACACCGGTCTACCTTCACGGGGCTGGAACGGAACTTCGGTCTCTTTGCCACACTGGGCGCATACTGCGGGGAACATCTGGCGTCGGGACCTATAGCCGTAACCACCGTCCCCGTAACGCTCTGCCTTCCTTGCTTGGCGGCATGAGGGACAGCGCTTGGGCTCATTAGTATAGCCCTTAGAGGCGAAGAACTCTTGTTCCTCAGCACCGAAAGTGAAGGTTGCTCCACAATCGGAGCACTGGAGAGATTTGTCCTCAAAGCTCATTGGATGACCTCCTCTCTTCTAAATAGTTGGTCCGAGTTGGTCATCCAGCACTTGAGTAAATCTAGAGCAATTTAACTAAGTATGTGATAACCTAAACCTAAACCACCATGGATATTATACACTAAAAGAACACCCTTTGCAAAAGTCGGTACAGGTTTCCAAGTAAGAAAGATTGCCATAACCAAAATGGAACCCACATTGAAGGGAAGTATCGCGGCCATCTTTGATGTTGAGGCGCCATCGACTGAACCCATGGTCAAACCGCCAGCTCCAGCAGAAGCGGAGGGGTCAGTAGCCGCTGCTGAAGGGAGGGGATAACCCACTGGTTCAAGAATCTGATGTTTTCACAGCAGTGGGTAGTCTTCATATCCCTGCTGAGTTTTAGCTCCACTTGATTCTAGCTCTCAGTCCCTGTATAATTTACTGTTGCCTGGCAAAAATTACATGCCCTCAAAGGCAGTTTCCCGGGCCGGCCAAAGGAGAATTAGCTATCCCGGTAAAGCAATTTTCAGGAGGTAGTTGACTAGTGAAAAGTGATGGTTTTGATCAATTCAAGGGCTCACCCGATTATGTTACTTCTGAACCCTTGAGAAACGCAGTTAATGTAGCTATAGCCCTAGGAAGACCGCTGCTAATCAGGGGAGAGCCAGGGACGGGGAAAACCCTGCTTTCTCACAGCATCGCCAGTGGGCTGGGCAAAAAGCTGATCACATGGAACATAAAATCAACCACTAAGGCTCAAGAAGGGCTATATGTCTATGACACTGTGCAAAGGCTTAACGACAGTCGCTTCGGTGATAGAGACGTCTCTGATATCAAACAATATATCAAGCTGGGCAAATTGGGACAAGCCTTTGCTTCTCCTGAGCAACTAGTGCTTCTCATCGATGAGATAGATAAGGCTGACATTGAGTTTCCCAATGACCTCCTCAATGAATTGGATGAAATGAGCTTCTACATCCCAGAGACCAATGAGACCATCACAGCCATCCACCGGCCGATAACAGTTATCACCAGCAATGCTGAAAAAGAACTCCCCGATGCGTTCTTGCGGCGCTGCATATTCCACTACATTGAGTTCCCTGACTCTGAGCTGATGGAGGAAATTATCCAGGTACACTTCCCTAATATTAAGAATAGCCTCCTCGGCGAAGCCCTGAAGACCTTTTACTCACTGAGGCAGATTGACGAGTTCAGGAAGAAACCCTCGACCAGCGAACTGATAGACTGGATTCGGGCTCTTATTGCCGGCGGTATACCCCACGAGAACATTTCCAAGGAGATTCCCTTCATTGGTACCCTGCTGAAGAAAGAGACAGATTATGATTACTTTGTAAATAATCATATGACCAGGATTGGCGATACTTTCATCATTCGGCGGCGATAGATATGTTCACTGAGTTTTTCCATATCCTCAGGAAAAGGAAGGTGCCAGTTTCAATTACTGAGTGGATGACCCTTATGGAGGCTCTTGCCAAAGGTTGCATCACTAACCTAGATGAATTCTACTTTTTGGCAAGAGCGATACTGGTTAAAAGCGAAGCCTACTATGACCACTATGACATTGCCTTCCAGGAGTATTTCAAGGGAATAGAAACCCCAACCGAGATTTCAGAACAGATATTGGAATGGCTTA
>JADHXB010000051.1 GCA_016783155.1 Dehalococcoidia bacterium | reverse complement strand
TCAGGTCGGAGGAAAAGGTATCGTTGACACCCAAAACCAGCGTGTGGATGGTAAAGACAGTCGTAGCTCGCACCTTTTCCGCGGCTTCAGAGAAGCTCAGCCCCTTTACCACCAATTCCCGAATACGTTCTAACATCATGAAGGCATTATATCCTTCGTTAGCATGCCAGATAACCGGCTCGATGCCGAGCGCTCGGAGAACACGCACCCCACCGATACCTATAATAATTTGCTGCTGCAGGCGTATATCCTGGTCACCGGCATAAAGGCGCGCCGAAAGCTTGCGCTCCGACGGTGAATTACCTTCAACGTCAGTGTCCAACAAATAGAGCTTTACTCGCCCGACATTCGCTTGCCATATAATGACTCGAACAGACCTCATATCCAGCGGTACTTCGACAATCATCGGTTGCCCTTCAGCAGTAAGCACCGGACTGATAGGTGCTTCACTGAAATTCAATTGTTCGTAAACCTCATTTTGCCAACCATCGGCGGAGATATGCTGGTGAAAATAACCCTGCGGGTACATAAATCCCACAGCCACCATAGGTAGGCCCAGGTCGCTCGACTCTTTGCAATAGTCGCCTGCCAGAACACCGAGTCCTCCGGCATAAAGAGGGAGCGAGTTATGGATAGCAAATTCCAGTGAAAAGTAGGCTATAGTATGCTGGGCGAGATGAGGATACTTCGTATTGAACCAGGTGTCACCTCCCGACATCGTATCCTTAAAGTCGCTCATAACAGAGTCATACTTTTTAAGGAAGAGAGGGTCTTGAGATGCTGCTACCAATCGATGAGAGGCGATTTGCTGCAGCATCTTAACCGGATTATGTCCCGTGGCTTTCCACAGCGGTGTATCCAGAGCCTTGAACAGCTGCCGTGCCTCTATATGCCAGCTCCACCACAGATTATAGGCTAGCTCGTTTAGTCCCTCGATACGCCGTGGGAGCTTCGAAACTGACAGATTATTCATCTTATGGCCGATTGGCTATTATACATGTTGCACGGCAATCAAGTAAATTTGCTTCACTTTTGGCTAATAATGATGTCATCCAGTGCTCGTTTTGGCACATGGTGTACGCCTCGGTTATCCCGCCAGTACTTGAAATCTCCACCAGGTCCCACTTTCTCGATAACAACCGTTTCTTTAGGCTTGCCCAGGGCTATGACGAGGAGTATTTCATAGCGTGGAGCTATATCCAGAGCCTGGCTGAGTTCCTGTCTTTTTACTGTGGCAATCATGCAGCCACCCAAGCCTCTCTCCGTGGCTCCTAAGAGAACGCTTTGGGCGGCTATGCCATGGTCGCAGCCAAATGCCCGACTTATCTCCGTGTCTCCAAGTACTATTATATAGGCCGATGGGCTTTCTCCTTCACTCGGGCCTGGCCAGTCTTTGAGATAGGATGCCCAGCCGAGGTGTGAAAATATCAAAGCGTTCTTCTGGGGCTCACAGGAAAGCACATATTTCAATGGTTGCATATTCAGCGCTGAAGCTGACAGCCTGGCCAGGTCGACAAGCTCTCTCAATGTTTCAAGTTCTATGGAGACGTCTTGATAGAATTTCCGATAGCTCCTGTTTTTACGTACCAGGTCTTTTAGCACTGTTTTCTCCTCCTTCTTAACATATTTTATAGTTATTTCCGACTATAGTGGCAGGAACTGGAAGCCCCAGACGCCGATGTAGGCGAAGAGTATGTGTTTGGGTATCCTGCCGGCAGCGCCGAAGAGTAGGAACTTCCATACCGGAAAACGGAGCGAGCCAGCGGCGGCACCGGCTACATCAAAAAGCGGATTGGGTATCAGAGCCAGGACAAAGATAGTGACGCTTCCCCATCGCTTCATCCACCGCACCATTCTGGTGTAGAGACCAACGTTATCAACAGCTAGCCGACCACCGTAGCCCAAAAGATAGCCGGTCATCTCGCCGATTGTGCCCCCCAGCCCGGATACGATTCCCACTAAGAAGGGATTGTTCAGAGCGAAGGCCATGGTTGCTATCAAAATCCAGCCGGGCACAGGTACCACGATGCTGCTGCAAGTTATGATGGAAATTATGAAAACACCGAGATAGCCGTATACTTGAAGCTCGGCCACCTTATCGCGGTTGAGGAGGAGAAAAACAGATAAAGCCACTACGAAGAGCAAGGCAAGAATCTGAAGGTATCGCTCCCTTGTCCAGAAGCGTTTTTCTGTCTTGTCGCCTGCCCGCTGCGTATGCTTGCTTGTTTTGTTCATTTCTTTCCTTTAACTGGTATGACCAGAGCCGAGCCGAGGACGAAATAGAATATGCAAATTAGAAGCATAACTGAATAGCCCAGGCCGGATTGCTGGGCATTGAAAAAGTCGATTACCGGACCGGTGAGCCTGGCTAACGCTCCGGCACCGGCTGTAGCTATATTGGTCAGCCCTAAGTAGCGGGCCCCTTCGCCTACAGGAACGAGATCGGTAGCCAGTGCCCAGTTGGTACTCAAGAAGGCTCCTGATGAAATCCCGAGAAGTCCACCGCAGACCAGTATTCCAGTATAGGTGCGTGCAAAGAATAGCACGATTATGCCGAGAATACCGATAAATCCTGAGAAGAGAATAATCGGTTTGCGCCCCAGTCTGTCAGAAAGCTGCCCTGCAGGGTAAACAACCAAGAGCAGAAAAACGCCCACAGTAATCATGAGGTCTGCGGTTACTCCTGCCGGGTTGGGATGATGGATTACATCTCTTACGAAGTACAGGGCAAAGGTTTGAAGTACCACCATCGCCATCAAAATAAACAATCGGGATAAAAGAAACCATAAAAAGCTTCCATGCCCTTTGACATCGATCTTGTAGGCGCCGGCCAAGGCTTTCACTGTGGATGGTTGACCGCTGAGGGACGATGGCTGCTCTTTTACTGTCAGCATGGTGGCAATCATGCCTCCCAATAGTATCAGTCCAGGAAATCCTATTGCCAGCCACAGCCATATCTCGCCACCATCGCCAGCGTAATTATCCATGAAGTAAGCTACCAGGCGCAGGAAAGCCACACCACCCAATACTTCAGCCATGCTTTTTGCTCCGGACGCTATACCCCTCCGCCCCTGCGGTACCATGTCCGGGATAAACGCTTGAAACGGACCTTGTGCGATATTGGTAGCGACTTGCAGCAGACAATAGCCCAAAAGCAAGAAGGGAAAGCTGCCAGAAAGACCTATGCTGGGAAGTAAAAGCAAAGCCAGAAGCGTTCCCACGAGGATAAAGGGACGCCGACGGCCCAGAGGCGAACTGAAGCGGTCACTGAGTACTCCAACCAGTGGCTGAATAAACACGGCTACCATCGAGCCGGCGAAAGTCAGTAGACCTAGGTAAGTATTCTTTTGTGCTTCCGGAGCAAACTCCAGAAGCTGCAGCGGGATTATGATAGTATGCAAGCTGACCCAAAGAACAGATAGAGCAGCCCCGAAAATGCTTATCTTAACATAATCGACAGGTCGAAAAACTCTTTCTATAGACACTTTCTCATTATCTCTGCCTGCAATATCAAATCTTGGGCAGAAGCGACGCGTATTTCTCCATCCGGCTCATGCCAGCTTCTGACTGGATTAGCCATGTCATCCAGCAAAGCTCGATGGCTCTATAGCCAACCTCTGGCGCAATGTGTTCCATCAGTCGAACGAAATCTATATCGGTTGATGGCATCTCCATGTTTGCCTTAGCCAGGATTTCAGCGATAACCCTTTTCACTATCTTGTCAGGCATTACCGTGTCAATGCCGCCCATCATTCTCAGGTATTGAAAACTGTTTATGCCGACGCCTTTAATTTCTCCTACAGGGTCCTTTTCCCAACCATCGAGCTGGGCATGTTTCGCCCAATAGATAAAAGCCTGTCTATCATTCAGCCCTTTATCTTTTTTGATTCTGGCCAGATAGGAGGCGACGGACTTTGCCATTTGCCAGGAGCGCTTATTTTTCCAGATTTTCTCAAGCTCATCATCATCGGCAGCGGCTAAATCCTCCAGCATGCGAATCCTTCCCGGCTCTACGAATTCTTGCCTGAACTTATCCACCTTGGGCACCACTGCCTGGAAATAGTTTAAGCCAATGGAAGTAAAAGCGGCATCCACCACCATCAACACGATATTGCCATGCCACCGCTCGGTTTTGAGGCAGCGCTGGCAATATTCCCTCACCTCAGGGACCTGCTGCATATAGCTGTCAACTACATCTTTGAGTTTCAAACCGCATGCTCCTTGGCAACTCTAAGCTCGCCACCAACCGAGTACAGCGACGGCACTGAGTCCGATGCCGGCAATGATAGCTCCGAGCCAGCCCAGAAGACACAAACAGGTAACGATAGCTCCGGCAATTAACACTCCGCAGAAAATAGACAGGAAAGAATATCTGAATTTTATGCCCATGAGAAAAGCGGCTATTGAGCCTGTCCAGGCACCGGTTATAGGAAGGGGGATGGCAACAAACAACATAAGCCCGATCCGCTCATATCTCTGGATAAATTTTCCAGGTCGCCTGGTGCGCTCCAGAACCCAGTTTACCAGTCTCCTGCCGATTTCCACTTTGCTGACAATTCGGGCCAGCGACTCGAAGAACAAAAGCAGTATTGGCACTGGCAGCATGTTGCCGATGACAGCCAGGCAGTAAGCCCAATACCACGGCATATTAAACACGTTTATGGCTACCGGCAAAGCGCCACGAAGCTCTATGATAGGCAAGGCTGATATGATGACAACTATGAGCTCCTTGGCAATGCCTGAGTTAACGAGTTCCTCAATCATTTTATTCTAGCTGCCATTCTGACCCTGAACGAAGTGAAGGGGAAGAATCCTTGGCATGTCTTATGCCAACGCCTTGAGACCCTTCGCTGCTGCTCAGGGTGACTGGAAAAACTTCTTTTATCCAGTCTCGGCTTTTGCCAAACATTATATCACTAAATGTCATCTGCCGAATTGCAGTTATCCATAAATCTTTTTGCTATAATAAATCAGGCGTTGCTTGCTTTATTCTTGCGAAGCATGGTGGTAAAATTAGGTTGAGCGTGAGCCATGTCAGGTCATTCTAAGTGGGCGCAGATTAAGCGTCAGAAAGGTGTAACTGATGCCCGAAGAGGGCAGCTGTTTACCAAGCTTACCCGTGAGATTATAGTGGTGGTGCGAGAGGGTGGGCCTAATCCTGAGTCCAACTTCCGCCTGCGTTTGGCTATACAGAAAGCCCGCGACAAGAACATGCCGTCTGAGAACATCGAACGGGCGATAAAGCGGGGCAGTGGTGAGCTTGGAGGAGCCAGCCTCTCTGAGGTAATTATCGAAGGCTATGGGCCTAACGGTGTAGCTGTTCTGGTAGAAGCATTGACCGATAATCGCAATCGCACTCTTCAGGAGGTGCGCACCCTTTTCTCTCGACACGGCGGCAGCCTCGGTGCCAGCGGTAGTGTTTCCTGGATATTCGAGACTAGAGGCATAATCACTATAGAAACCGATGGCGTGAATGTTGAAGAGCTGGCATTGGCAGCCATAGACGCCGGTGCCGATGATGTTAAAGAGGAAAAAGGTTATCTCGAGATTCACACCACGCCACAAAATTTAGAGACTGTGCGACTAGCGGTGGAACAAATCAAGCTTCCGGTCTCGGCTGAAGTTCAGCGGGTGGCTAAGAGCACAGTGGTCTTAGACGAGAAAGAAGCCATTCAGACCTTGAAGCTGCTGGATCACCTGGAAGAGACGGATGATGTTCAGCATGTTTCTGCTAATCTAGATTACTCCGAGGCTGTCTTGGAGAAGCTGCGGGCTCAGGCATAGTCATGCGTGTTCTCGGCATTGACCCGGGCACTTTAAATCTGGGCTATGGTGTAGTGGATGAGGAGGATGGGATGACGATGGTTGCTTACGGAGTATTGAGCCTGCCTTCTAAGGTCCCTGTAGAGCAACGGCTGTCCTCTTTGTATAAAAAACTTGGCGAAATCGTAGCTCGTTACAAGCCGGATGAGGTAGCTATCGAGGAACCGTTCGTGGCCGGAAACGCTCGCTCGTCTTTAGCTATCGGCAGGGCTCAGGCAATAGCCATTTTAGCCGCAGCCAATGAGAATTTACCGATTTCTCGCTACTTACCAACACAGGTGAAGCAACAAGTGACCAATTATGGCGGTAGCAATAAAGAGCAGGTGCAGGAGATGGTGAGACTTCAGCTCGGGCTGGCTCAGCCGCCTCAGCCCAGCGACGCCGCCGATGCCTTAGCTGTTGCCATCTGCCACCTTCATCAGAGACATATCGAGCGGCTGCTGGCCGGAAGCAAGTAATTAGATGATAATCGCCTTAGAAGGTATACTGGAAAGCCGGGGGGTTGATTCGGCGGCGGTCAAAGTCGGCCCGCTCAGCCTTCAAGTGTACGTCCCTGCCTCTACCCTGAGCCAGCTCGGGGCTGTCGGAGACAAGGTCTACCTGCATACACATCTGCATTTAAGAGAAGACAATGTCGCTATTTATGGCTTTGCTTCTACCGACGAGCTGGCAATTTTTCAAAATCTCATCTCCGTTTCGGGTATAGGTCCCAGGGCAGCCCTGGCATTCCTTTCCACGCTCAATGTTACACAACTGGCTTCAGCCATAATCAGCGGTAACGTCGACCTGCTCACTCAGGTACCTGGTATCGGTAGGAAGATAGCCGGGCGGGTAGTATTGGAATTGAAAGGAAAGCTGGAGAAGGGATGGGAAGGGGCTGTTATCCCAGCTTTGACACGAGAAGATGCCGATGTGGTGACGGCTCTGACCAGCCTCGGTTATTCCCTGAGAGAAGCTACCCAGGCTGTCTCCAATCTGCCTGCTTCTCAGGACATGGATTTGGAAGAGAAGGTCAAGCTGGCTTTGAGCCAAATAGCCAGGACGTAGTCAGGAGGGAAAACAATGATTGAAATCCTGCTTGCGATTGTTTTATTGCTTTTAGGCGTATTGATTTTTCTTGTTCTCAGAAGTAGAAAGGTACAGCCGTCTGACCTGAAAAATGTTATGTCAAGCACCTGGACAGAACTGGGGCTGGACCAAAAGATAGGCACTATAGAGAGTCATGCTAATGACATCAGACAGAGCTACAGGTCGTTTGAGCAAATGCTTCGGGTGCCTCAAGAGAGGGCATCTTTTGGTGAGCTGGCTCTGGAGACCATACTGTCGGACCAGCTTCCGCCGGACATGTATGGTATCAGGGAGACGGTTTTCGATGGCAAGAGGCCTGATGCACATATAAAATCGACGGAAGGAGTCATTTGCATAGACTCCAAGTTTTCCCTGGACAATTACGCCGGGATGCTGGCAACTGAAGACCCTGCTGAGAAACAGAGGCTTAAGAAGGATTTTGTTGCCGACGTCAGGCGTTGCCTCGACAAAATAGCCGTGGACTATGTATGTCCCGATAAGGGGTCTGCCGAGTTTGCCTTTGCCTATATTCCGTCCGAGAGCGTCTATTATTTCCTGCTGACTGAAGCGTATGAGATGCTGCTTGAGTATGTCAAAGGCGGTGTCCAGGTGGTATCGCCGCTGACTTTCTCCGCCAAGATCGAGCTAATTAGAGCCGGCGTTCAGGCCAAAAAGCTTTCAGAAAAGGCTGAAGAGGTTAAAAACGACCTCATCATTATTTCGCGCCGATTCGCCGACATAGATGATAAGTGGCGCGTGTTTTTTGGCACGCATCTTAAGAACGCGGCGCTTCAAGCAGAAGAATTGGATAAATCATATAAAAAGCTGAGAGACGAGTTCGACCGGATTTCCAAAATCCCCGAAAAGTGAAGGATTGTCCACCCACCGTCATCGCGAGGAACAAAGTGACGAAGCAATCTCATTTCTCTCTATGTCATTGCGAGGCACGGAGTGCCGCGGCAATCTCAGTTCCCTATATGTCATCGCGAGGAGTCCCGATTGCATCGGGACGACGTGGCGATCTCAATGGGGGCAGACCATCGGCGCTGTGCGGAGATTGCCACGCTTCGCTCGCAATGACAGCGCTGCGGAGCAAGGTAGGTAAAAACTCAAAATGCCACAATTCAAAATTGTATCCGATTTCAAGCTCACCGGCGACCAGCCGCAGGCAGTGGACAAGCTGGTCGAAGGCCTAAACAAAGGCTACAAGCAGCAGACATTGCTCGGTGTCACCGGCAGCGGCAAGACCTTCACCATGGCTAATGTGGCGGAGAGAGTACAGAAGCCCACCCTGGTCATCTGCCACAATAAGACCTTAGCTGCCCAGCTAGCCACCGAGTTCAAGGAATATCTCCCCGATAGTGCCGTGGAGTATTTCGTCAGCTATTACGATTATTATCAGCCGGAAGCCTATATCCCGAACACTGACACTTATATCGAGAAGGAAATCGATATAAATGAGGAGATCGACAAGCTGCGCCATGCCGCCACTCGGGCTCTGCTCGACCGCAGGGACGTGCTCATAGTGGCTTCGGTATCCTGTATTTACAGCCTGGGTGAGCCTGAGGAATACCGCAGCTTTGTGGCTACGATAAAAAAGGGTGAAAAGTGCAACCGTGACAAGCTGGTTCGCCGTCTGGTGGACATGCAGTATGAACGGAACGACTTCGATTTCACCCGCAGCCGTTTCCGCATCCGCGGCGATACCCTGGAAATCCAGCCGTCATACGAGGAAATAGCCATCAGGATTGAGTTCTTTGGGGATGAAGTTGAGCGTATCGTTGACATTGACCCGCTTACCGGTGAGCTTCTGGCGGAGCGCGACTCGGTGGACATTTACCCCGCCAAGCACTTCGTTACTTCACATGACAAAGTTCTGGCAGCTATCGAGGATATAAAGATTGAGATGGAAGAGCGGCTGAAAGAGCTTAAAGACCAGGGCAAGCTACTTGAAGCCGCCAGGCTCGAGGCGAGGACCAACTACGATATCGAGATGCTCCGAGAGGTCGGCTACTGCCATGCCGTGGAGAACTATTCCCGGCATCTGCAACGTCGGGCCCCGGGCAGCGCGCCGTGGACGTTGCTCGACTATTTCCCCGATGACTTCCTGCTGTTCATCGACGAGTCTCACATGACCTTGCCCCAGATACGCGGCATGTACCACGGTGACCTCTCTCGAAAGCAGACGCTGGTTGATTTTGGCTTTCGCCTGCCGTCGGCGCTGGACAATCGCCCCCTGAGCTTCGACGAGTTTAAGCAGCGCATCAATCAGGTTGTCTATGTATCGGCTACTCCTAGCCCTTATGAATATGAGCACAGCCAGCAGGTGGTGGAGCAGCTGGTCCGCCCCACCGGCTTGCTCGAGCCCACTATCGAGGTCAAGCCGAGCAAAGGGCAAATCGACGACCTGATTTACCAGATTAAGACCCGGGTAGATAAAAGCGAGCGCTGCCTGGTGACCACGCTGACCAAGCGTATGGCTGAGCAGTTGGACGATTACCTGAAGGAGATGGAGATAAAGACGCATTACCTGCACTCCGAGATTGACACGCTGGAGAGGGTTGAAATTCTGCGTGACCTCCGCCTCGGCGTCTATGACGTGGTGGTGGGCATAAACCTGCTCCGCGAAGGGTTGGACTTGCCCGAGGTGAGCCTGGTGGCTATCCTGGATGCCGACAAAGAAGGATTTTTGAGGTCTAAGGGGGCGCTTATCCAGACGATGGGCAGGGCATCCCGTCATGCTGGCGGTCATGTCATCATGTATGCCGACACTGTGACTGTATCTATGCGTGAAGCCATGGAGGAAACTCAACGGCGCCGCCGGATTCAGGAAGCTTACAACAAAGAGCGTGGCATCACCCCGCAGGGGATAAAGAAGGCGATTAAGGACATCACCGAGCGGGTCAAAATGGTGGCTGAAGCCAGAGCCGCCTATTCACCTACGCCCATATCCAAAGACGAGGTCCTCCGTCTCATCAAGGATTTGGAAGCGCAGATGCGAAAAGCCGCCAAGAACCTTGAGTTCGAGAAAGCCGCCCTGCTCCGCGACCGCATCATCGAGCTACGAAAAGACGAGGAGCTACTATCTCCGCTGACCAGGTTCAAGTAGTCGTCATTGCGCTAGAAGGATAATGTTATTATCTTACTGCTGCACAACATACTATATTGCCTTAGTCAATGGCTCCGATGATCTAAATCTTATCACGGTACTGGCGGGCAGACCCCATTCCTCTTTCTTCCCGGCTCCCAATTTAGCTTTCAGATACGGAGTCACTCCTCAATGGAAGGCT
>JADHXB010000050.1 GCA_016783155.1 Dehalococcoidia bacterium | reverse complement strand
TTTGGTTCTTCCGTCGCAGGCATTGGATTTAGTATTGGCTTGAGCGCAAAGGCTTTCGATATGACCGTTTCTCATAGATTTGTAGTGGTAGCGGTTCTCTTTGTCACCTGTCTCATCACGGCTAACATCATAATTGCTAAGCAAATAAGCATCGGTGGCATAATTCTACCGGCGGCGATAATAATTTTCCCTCTAAGCTATATCATCGGTGATGTTCTTACGGAGGTTTATGGTTACCAGCAGGCACGACGTGTAATCTGGCTGGGCTTTTTATGTAATTTAATCACTGTTGTGGCTATCTGGATAGCACAAAAATCGCCTCCTGCGCCTGTTTTCGAGGCGCAAGCTGCCTACGAGCGTATTTTGGGTAGCACTCCTCGTTTCTTATTAGCTTCCTTCGTAGCTTATCTCGCCGGCGAGTTTACCAATTCCTTTGTCCTGGCTAAGATGAAGATAATAACCAAAGGCCGGTGGTTGTGGACGAGAACTATCGGTTCCACTTTGGTAGGACAGGGTGTCGATACTGTGGTCGTCCTGACCATAGCCTTTGTGGGGGTGCTGCCACTTTCTGTGCTGGGCATCATGATTTTGAGCCATTGGCTGGCGAAGTCTGCCTATGAAGTCATAGCTACCCCATTAACTTATGTCGTCGTAGGTTATTTGAAGCGAAAAGAGGGTGTTGATGTCTATGATTACGGGGTTGACTTTAACCCTCTTAGCGTCAGGTAGTGACCGGAGCGGACTAAGCCGTGGAAATCAAGTTTATCGTTGACAATAATGTGGGCAAACTGGCTAAGTGGTTGAGGATGATGGGATACGATGCCTTGCTTTTCAAAGAAGAAGATGATGGCAAGATGGTTAAGGTTGCCTTGGCGCAAAATAGGGTGATTTTGACTAAAGATACGCAGATTATGAGACGGCGGCTGGTAACCAGTGGCAGACTTAAGGCTATCCTTATTGAGGATGATGAACCTAAGGCTCAATTGCGGCAGATTGCTGATGCCTTAGATTTGGACTACCAGTTTAGGCCGTTCTCTATTTGTCTCGGGTGTAATCAAGGTCTGGTGGAGAGGGACAAAGACGAGGTGCGTGATTTAGTTCCGCCTCATGTTTTTGAGACGCAGAATTTGTATATGGAGTGTCCGTCCTGTCATCGTATCTACTGGCGGGGAACACATTGGCAGGCAATGAGCCGAGATCTGGAGATGTTCACGGCGCAAAAGTAACATCGAGGGAGGCGGTTTGAAAATATGAAGGTTGTTACTGCGGAGCAAATGCGGGAGATTGACCGCAGTGCTGCTAAAATCGGTTTGACCACCGAGGCGTTGATGGAGAATGCCGGGCGGGCTGTAGCCGATGAGACGAAGAAGCTTATAGGTAATGTCATAGGCAAGCATGTCCTGGTCATAGTTGGTCCGGGGAATAATGGTGGAGATGGATTGGTGGCAGGCCGTTATCTTGATGAGTGGGGGGCTGAGGTCGGTCTTTATTTGTGTAGCCAGCGTCTGGCCAGTGACAAGAACCTGGCGCTAGCCCAGGAGCGCGATATTGCCACTGTTCAAGCTGACCAGGATAAGGATTTCGCCAGATTGGACAGCCTCTTAGGTTCTTCGGAAGTGGTAATCGATGCCGTCTTGGGCACGGGTAGAAGTCGAACTGTTGATGGTGTGTTTAAGGAAGTGCTGACCAGGGTGATAAAGTCTAAACAGGCAAATTCCAAGCTCTTAATTATTGCCGTGGATGTACCCTCAGGGCTTGATTCTGATACCGGAGCTGTTGACCCAAGTTGTATCTATGCTGACGCCACTGTTACCCTGGGCTTTCCCAAGCCTGGCTTGTTTAGCTTTCCCGGTGCTGGAAGAGCTGGGAAAGTTATTATAGCTGATATCGGCATACCACCAAGTCTGGCCGAAAATATACCGACCGAGCTAATCACCGAAGACTGGGTTAAATCAGTGCTGCCTGAGCGTCCTCTTGGTGCTAATAAGGGGAGCTTTGGCAAAGCACTGGTAGTTGCTGGCTCGATTAATTATATTGGAGCTGCTTATCTTGCTTGCATGGGGGCGGCTAGAGTGGGGGCTGGCTTGGTAACCCTGTCTACTGCTTCAAGCCTTCAGCCGATTTTAGCGGCAAAACTGACTGAAGTGACTTATGCCCCCCTCCCGGAGAATGAAGCCGGGATAATCGATTCTAAAGCAGCATCTGTTCTAAAAGAGTTGTTGCCGGGCTACGAAGTTTTGCTTATAGGGTGTGGATTGGGGCAAGAGACACAGGTTGTGGAATTCATCAAGTCTACTCTGTTTGGTTTGCCACAAAGTTCATCTCCAGCTTTAGTTATTGATGCTGACGCCCTGAACACTCTGGCTCAGATACCAGATTGGTGGCAGAAGCTAAATCAGGATGCTATACTTACGCCACATCCCGGTGAGATGGCCAGACTTGTTGGAGTTTCGGTAGAGGAGGTACAAAAGCAGCGTTTGGAGATTGCTCGGAAGGCAGCTATGGAGTGGCGGAAGGTGGTGGTGCTTAAGGGGGCATACACTGTTGTGGCGGCATCTGACGGCCGAGCTAGAATCAGCCAAATAGCTAATCCAGGATTAGCCTCGGCGGGCACTGGCGATGTTCTTACTGGTACAATTGCTGGATTGGTGGCTCAAGGATTGCCCCTTTTTGATGCTGCAGCTTGTGGCGTTTATCTTCACGGTGAGGCTGGGGAGGTAGTGAGGCGAGAGATGGGGGATGCAGGTATGTTGGCTGGTGACCTGTTGCCGGTTTTGCCTAAGGTGATAATGCGACTTAAACAGGGAGAGACACCTTGAGGTTTGGTGAGTGTCATGCTATTAACTATTGATGTTGGTAATACTAACATTAATATAGGTGTTTTTGATGGTAAAAAGTTGAAGGGCACCTGGAAGGTAGCCACCGGAGTTCATCGCATGCCAGATGAGTACGCCAGCCTGCTGTTCAACCTTTTTGATCGCCACGGTACAGATGCTTCACAGATCACCGACGCAATACTATGTAGCGTTGTTCCTACATTGGTAGGTGTTTTTGAGGAAGTCTGTCGTCGTTATCTAAAAGTTTTGCCTTTGGTGGTTGAGTCTGGAGTTAAGACGGGGGTGCGAATTTGTCTTGATAACCCTAAGGAAGTTGGCGCTGACCGGGTAGTGAACGCTGTGGCGGCTCACCAGCTATACGGTGGTTCGGTGATTGTCATTGACCTCGGCACTGCCACTACCTTTGATGCTGTTTCTGAGGATGGAGATTATCTAGGTGGAGCTATTGCACCTGGGATTGCTATTGCCACCGAGGCTCTGTTTACCCGGACTGCTGCACTGCCTCGGGTGGAATTGACCCATCCTAAGCGGGCTGTTGGAAGAAACACTGTGGCGGCTATGCAGTCGGGTATAGTCTTTGGTTATGCCGGGTTAATCGAAGGCATAGTAGCCCGGATTCAACAAGAGATGGGAGGTAAGGCGAAGGTGGTGGCTACTGGGGGTTATGCTGAGCTTCTAGCTCGGGAAACGCCAGTAATCGAGGTGGTAAATCATGACTTGACCCTCATAGGCTTGCGCTTGATTTACGAAATGAATAAGGTCAAGGATTAGTATATGGAGATGAAAGATAAGACTGTAGTGTTAGGGGTGACCGGCAGCATTGCTGCTTATAAAGGTGCTGAATTGGCCAGCCAGTTGGCTCAGGCGGGGGCTAAAGTTGAGGTTGTTATGACCGAAGCAGCCACCGAGTTTATAGCCCCACTTACCTTCCGTAATATTACCGGCAGGCCTGTGGTTACCAAAATGTTTGAGTTAGCTTCTGAATACAGTGTGGAACATGTAGCTTTGGCCGAGGCTGCTGATGTGGTGGTTATAGCTCCAGCTACAGCTAACATTATTGCCAAGATAGCTGCTGGTATTGCCGATGACATGCTCTGCTGTACTGTGCTGGCGACAAAGGCACCGGTTATTGTAGCTCCGGCAATGCATGCGTCTATGTATGAGAACTCGGTAACTCAGGATAATCTGGCCAAGCTGAAATCTCGTGGTTTCACCGTTGTCGGCCCTGCTTATGGTCGGCTAGCCTCGGGTGTGGTGGGCATGGGACGGCTGGTTGATGTAAACGAGATTTTAGGCACTATCCGTCAAGTGTTAGGCAGAAGCCGTGATCTGGCTGGTAAGCGGATTGTAGTTACTGCCGGCGGTACCCAGGAGCCGGTTGACCCGGTTCGGTGCTTGACCAACCGCTCTTCGGGGAAAATGGGTTATGCGCTGGCTGAAGCCGCCAGAGACCGCGGTGCTCAGGTAGTGCTGGTTAGTGCACCGAGTTCTCTTCCGAAACCGATTGGTATGGATGTGGCGAATGTTGGCACGGCTCAGGAAATGTGCGAGGCGGTAAAGAAAGCTGTGACTAAAGCCGATGCCTTGATTATGGCAGCGGCGGTGGCTGATTACCGACCCAAGAAGGTCTCTAAGAGCAAGATTAAGCGGGAGCGAGCTTCTAGTTTGATGCTGGAACTGGAGAGAACGCCTGATATCCTTGGAGAATTGAAAGGGAAGTTCCTCAGGGTTGGCTTTGCTGCTGAAAGTGAAGATTTAGTAGCCAACGCAAAGAAGAAGCTCCAGGAGAAGGGGCTCGCCCTTATTGTTGCCAATGACATTACGGCTAAGGTTAGCGGTATTGGCGCAGATACCAACCAGGTGGTGATAATCGACCGTAAAGGCAAAGTTGAGGAATTACCTCTTTTGCCCAAGCGGGAAGTGGCGGACAGGATTCTGGATAAGGTAGTTCAGTTTTTGGTCAAAAGATAGTTGTAGTTTAGGGTTTTGGAGGGAGTGTGGTGGGCGACCCTGGGGGGTCGCATTACTTTATAGCTGGAGTTTGCGATATGACTGAAATTCCAAAGGCTTATGAGCCGGCTCGTGTTGAGCAGAAGTGGTATCGCTTCTGGATGGAGCATGGCTATTTTACTCCGAAGATAGACCATAAAAAGAAGCCTTTTGTCATTATTATGCCGCCGCCCAATGTCACTGGCGAGCTTCATTTGGGACACGCGCTGACGGCTACGCTGGAGGACATTATGATAAGGTGGCACCGGATGAAAGGCGAGCCTGCCTTGTGGTTGCCTGGTGTCGACCATGCTGGTATTGCCACCCAGGTGATTGTGGAGCAGAAACTAACTGAAGAGGGGCTGGACCGGCATAAGCTAGGAAGGGAGAAGTTTATTGAGCGTGTCTGGGAGTGGGTGAAAAAATCGCGGCATTCAATTACCTCTCAGCATCAGCGGTTGGGGGTTTCCTGCGATTGGACTCGAGAGCGGTTTACTCTTGAGGATGGGCCAAGCCGGGCAGTACGGACTGCCTTCGTCCGGCTATACAACAAAGGGTTGATTTATCGAGGCGAGCGAATTGTAAACTGGTGTCCCCGCTGCCAGACTGCCCTTTCTGATTTGGAAGTCCAGCATAAAGACATAACCGGCAATCTGTATTATCTTCGCTATCCGATGGCTGAAGGTGACGGCTTTGTCACCGTGGCGACTACCCGACCGGAGACCTACCTCGGCGATACTGCAGTGGCGGTGAACCCCGGTGACAAGCGCTTCAAGGCTCTGGTGGGCAAAAAGGTTGTCCTTCCAGTTATTGGGAGGGTGATTCCTATTATTGCTGATAGCGCTGTTGACCTCACATTCGGCACCGGTGCGGTTAAGATTACGCCAGGCCATGACCCAGTGGACTTCGAAATGTCAGAGCGACAGCATTTGCCGATAGTAAAGATATTGAATCCTGATGCCACCATGAACGAGCAGGCTGGCCCTTATGCCGGACTTGACCGTTTTGTCTGTCGGCAGAAGGTATTGGCTGATTTTGAGAAGGCTGGGCTGCTGGAGAAGGTTGAGCCGCATCACCATTCAGTTGGCCACTGCGGTCGCTGTCAGACGATGGTGGAGCCTGAAGTTAGCAAACAGTGGTTTGTAAAGGTAGCGCCGCTGGCTGAGGTTGCAGTCAAGGCTGTCACCAGCGGTCAGATTTCCATAGTCCCGGAGCGCTTTACCAAGGTCTACCTCAATTGGATGGAGAATATCCGTGACTGGTGTATCAGCCGGCAGTTGTGGTGGGGGCATCGAATTCCAGTGTGGTATTGTCAGAAATGCGGTGAACTGACGGTAGCTGTTGACGAGCCTTCAACCTGTAGCCATTGTGGCTCCAAAGATATCGTTCAGGACCCTGACGTACTGGATACGTGGTTTAGCTCGGCACTTTGGCCGCATTCGACTTTAGGCTGGCCTGATGATACTGAGGATTTGAGGTATTTCTACCCCACATCGGTTATGGAGACAGGGTATGATATATTATTCTTCTGGGTTGCCCGCATGATTATGATGGGACTGGAAGATACTGGTGATATTCCCTTCCACACCGTTTACCTTCATGGGCTGATTCGGGACGAAAAAGGGGAGAAGATGAGCAAGATGCGGGGGAACGTTCTGAATCCCATCGATGCCATAGAAGAGTATGGCACTGATGCCCTGCGTTTTGCCGTAACAACCGGCACTTCTCCGGGAAATGATATCAGTCTTGGCTCGCATAGATTGGAGGCTGGGCGCAACTTTGCTAATAAGATGTGGAATGCTGCCAGGTTTATCTTTCAAAGCCTCGAAGCTAAGCCAATAGAAAGTGGGGCATTGGTGCAGGTAGCGGCAAAGCGTTCAGAACCTATAGAGGACCGCTGGATTTTGAGTCGACTTAATCACCTAATTTCAAATGTGGATGAGTTGATGTCTAATTTCCAGTTTGGTGAGGCTGAGCGGCAAATCCATGACTTCTTCTGGGGTGAATATTGTGATTGGTACATCGAGATAGCTAAAATCCGCCTGTCCCGGTCGGACTTTTCACCTTTACCTGTATTGGCATTTGTTTTGGAGACGACGCTGCGCCTTCTCCACCCCTTTATGCCCTTCATCACCGAGGAACTCTGGCAGGGCTTGAAGCAACGCTTGCCTGAAGGAAGCCTTGGTTCGGCCTCAATCATGATTGCACCGTTTCCAGTTGCTGACAAGAAAGCTATTGATCTGGAGGCTGAGCAGGTGATGGGCTCAGTTATAGAAATCATTCGCTCTATACGCAATGCGCGGGTTGAACACAAGGTGGCTGCAAGCAAATGGATTGAAGCCCGTGTCTATGCCGATAAGCTTCAGACGGCTATAGCTTCGAAATCTGAGGCTATAGAGACCTTAGCCAAAGCCCGGCCACTGGCTGTTTTAAGTCGCAATCAGCGGCGAGCAAAGGAAGAGAAAGCCCTGGCTCTGGTGTTGAAGGAAGCCGAGGTGGTTTTACCCTGGGCAGGCATGGTTGACCTGGCTGTTGAGAGGCAACGTTTGGAAGGCGAAATCAGCACGGTTGAGAATGAGATCGTTCGCCTGGAGCAACGGCTGAAAGATGAGGCTTTCGTGGCTAAGGCACCAGCAGTGGTTGTGGACAAAGAACGTGGCAAGCTTAAAGCTTGTAAGGACAAGCTGGTGAGGTTGAGGCAGGAGCTGGAACAAATCGGCTAAGCGTTGCCCTTTTAGTCCCCGAAAATAGGTAGTTGTACGTAATTGTGTCGCTAGTGTAATATTTCTTGTAAGGTTATTATTTATTGAGGATTTAAACGATGGAGATTAAAGTAATAAATTTTGAAGAGAAATTTTCTAAATTCAGTGAACGGCTTTCACAAAAAATTATTGCTCAAATGAATAATTATCATTTTAAATTAGTTAGATCCTTTGGTGATTTTATCTGGCACCGGCACACTGAAACAGATGAGGTGTTTATTGTAATTGATGGTAATTTTCAGATTGATCTAAGAGATAAATCATTATATTTAAAAGCAGGTGATATGGTTGTTATTCCAAAGGGAGTTGAGCACAAACCATATGCTAAAGAGGAATGCAAAGTATTGCTTATCGAGCCAGCCGGTACTTTAAATACTGGTGATGCTGGCGGCGAATTAACGGAAACTGATTTAGAATGGATTTGAGAAGCTTATATACGACACAAGTATGCCGAACAGCGGCCTGATAATGACCCCCACGGAATCATTGACGCAGTAAGAAATTAGGTTAAACAAGCCCACAATGATATCAGCAATACTCCTAGCCGCCGGTCAGTCAAAGCGCATGGGTGAGCTAAAGCAACTAATGCCCTTTGGACAGAGTACCATTGTGGAACAAGCCGTTGACAATCTCCTGGGTTCGGCAGTAGATGAGGTCATTGTGGTGGTGGGATGTAGGGCTGAAGATGTGATAAAGGCTATAGCTGCTAAACCGATTAAGCTGGTGATAAATCCAGATTACGAGCAGGGGATGAGCACATCTGTAATAGCCGGACTGAACCTGGTTCACAGCGGAGTCCAAGGGGTCATGCTCGCCCTGGGTGACCAGCCGCTGGTGAATAGCCAAACCATCAACAGATTGATAGAGGGATTCTATAACCATGATAAGGGGATTGTCGTCCCAACCTACCAGGGTAGGAGAGGACATCCGATTATCTTTGCTATAAAATATAAAGAGCAACTGCTAAAGTTGAGGGGTGATGTGGGGGGAAGACAAATAATCAAAGACCATCCTGACGATGTCCTCGATGTAGCGGTTGATTCTGAAAGCATTGTCGCTGATTTTGATACCACAGATGATTATCAGGCCTACGTTGGCTAGTTTGAGTTTTCAGTGACATCCCTCGCCTGACTGTTTCTCGAAATTTTTGCTTACATAATCTGTCACAAAATCTATCGATACTTGACAGAAGCGTAATATCATATATAATATAACGTCGACCGCTTTTTCTGGGACAAACACACGTGACTGATACCGAGATACCAAGCTTTAGGGGCAAAAAGCCTTCGCGCTTTTCCCGCCACCCACAGCCAGGCTATGGGATAAGAGGCAGGATATGGGTGGAGAAGGACGGTGAGTTGTATATGGGGTGGGGGAGAGTAATGCTGCTGCAACGCATTGATGAGCTTGGCTCGATTGCAGAGGCGGCTCGCTCAATGAGATTAAGTTACCGTAATGCCTGGCTCTGGATAGAAGCAATGAATCGTCTGGCGCCGGCCCCTTTGGTCGAGAAAACTGCTGGTGGAGTTGGTGGAGGACGTGCCAGGCTGACAGATGAGGGGCGAAAAGCTGTCGGTCAGTACAAGGACTTACACGCGAAATTTGAGGAATTTCTCAGACAGGTTGGCTAAGTGAAAGGAGGATAAACGAGTGAATAAGCTACCTGCTTTGCTCACCATGGTAGTATTACTGCTTTTCATACCTATTTGCGGATGTGCTGAAAAAGAAGAGGCACCTATCGGCATGGCGGTTGAATTTACAGACCATGCCGCCTGTGCCTATATAAGTCAGGATAAGAGGTGGTTTGAAGAGGAGGGGCTGAAGCTAACTGCCTACGAAAACTACGCAACCGGAATGGCTCTAGCCGCTGCTTTGGCTCGAGGTGATATTCAGGTTGCCTATATTTGCCTGGTGCCAGCCATAAATGCTTACGCTAATGCCGGGGTGCCGATAAAGGTTGTGGCTGGAACGCATAAATATGGTTACGGCTTGGTGGTTAATCCTGAAAAGATAAAAACTGTCAAGGACCTGGAAAAGCCTGATATTCGCATTGGGTGCGTCCAGGTAGGCGGAGCAGTGGATGTAATCCTGCATAAGACGATAGATGAGTATGGTCTTGATCAAGATAAAGTGTTGAGTCACATTCAGCGGATGAATCCACCAAAGCAGGTTCTGGCTATTGAGACGGGACAGCTAGATGCGGCTTTCCTTCCTGAACACTGGGCGACTATGGCTGAAGAGCTTGGCTTTAAGATGCTGCTAACAAGTCAGGATATCTGGCCTGAGATGCAGGGGAGTGTCCTGGTTGTTAAAGATGACCTGATAAACAGCCATCCTGAGGTAGTAAGAAAGCTGGTAGAGGTATCCAAGAGGGCATCGGAGTGGGCTAACCAGCACCCTCAGGAGGCAGCCGAGGTTATGGCCAGGCAATTGCAAACCGCTGGGGGTGAAATCTTCCCGGCTGAGGTAGCCGAGGTTGCTGTCAAGTTGGAAATCACCCCTGAAGTGTTGTTACGGTCTATGGGCAGGCTGGAATATACCACTGATATTGACCCCAAGGTAGTCCAAGAAACAATAGATTATGTGGTGGAACTGGGTTATATAAAAAAGAGCTTCAG
>JADHXB010000007.1 GCA_016783155.1 Dehalococcoidia bacterium | reverse complement strand
CATTTATTAGCAGCCACGAAAGTTTACCCGCCGCAACCGGCTGAGACTCGCTCACCAGCCACCGTTGCTTAAATCGCTTCATCACAGGTCCAGGGCAAAGGCGATTGCCCTGGCAACCAAAGCTCTTCGCCTTTGGTAGGGGCAATCTTTCTTGCCGGGAAGAAGCATGCCAGGAATTTTGTCGAATCCCAGCGAAAGAATTATAATGGGGGCAGACTACATACCTCACTGGGATGTCTCACCCCCAAGGAGTTTGCAGAAAGTGCCGGGAAGCTCCAATTACGGGCGTCCCTGCTGTTGGGGGTAGGGGTCAATAGGTAACATTGTGTTCTGATCAAAGGAGTGCAATACATGGATTTCCGGAACATACCAAAACTGCGGATAGGTGATTTGGAGGCTAAGATACCCATTATTCAAGGTGGAATGGGCGTTGGCATCTCTTTGTCAGGGCTAGCCTCGGCAGTCGCCAACGAAGGCGGCATAGGTGTCATTTCTGCCACTGGAATAGGTATGCTTGAGCCTGATTTTAACAGTAATTTCAAGGGAGCCAACGAAAAAGCCTTGCGGAGAGAAATAAGAAAAGCGAGGGAGATGACTACTGGTATTGTTGGCGTTAACCTAATGGTAGCCCTTACGGATTACTATGACCTTCTACAGATTTCAGTGGACGAAGGCATGGACATGGTTTTTCTTGGTGCCGGACTTCCACTAAATATCCCTGAGACATTGTTAACGAGTGGATTGAGAAAAGCTGCAGTTAAGGTTGTTCCAATAGTATCTTCTGCCAGGACAACAAAACTGATATTTCAATACTGGGGGAATCACTACAATCAGGTGCCTGATGCTGTGGTTGTTGAAGGTCCATTAGCCGGTGGACACCTCGGGTTCAAAAAAGAGCAGATCAATAACCCTGACCATTCGTTGGAAAAGATACTCCCGGAAGTAATCTCTGTGATAAAGCCCTATGAGCAGAATTTTAATAAGAGCATCCCCGTAATCGCTGCCGGTGGTGTGTATACAGGTGCCGACATTTATAAATTCATCCAATTGGGAGCGCAAGGTGTGCAGATGGCCACCAGGTTTGTGGCAACTCACGAGTGCGATGTTTCCATAAAATTTAAGGAGGCATACGTTAATTGCAAAAAAGAGGATCTTACCATAATTGACAGCCCGGTTGGATTACCGGGAAGAGCCATAAAGAATAGGTTTCTTGAGGATGTATCATCGGGAATTAAAAGACCATTTAAATGCCCCTGGCAATGTCTGAAAACCTGCGATTTTATGAGTTCGCCATATTGCATTTGTGCTGCCTTGACCAATGCCAAAAAGGGGCAACTTGAAAAAGGATTTGCTTTTGCCGGGGCTAATGCATATAGGATAGATACAATCATCTCTGTTGAGAAGCTTATTGAGACTTTACTAATGGAATATGAAAATGCAGTCGTTACTGCAGCGACCCTGAAACATTAAGCAGTCTGAAAGCTCAGTTGTCTAATAAAAGTAACAAGCAGCCAATTTGTTGGGTGCTGCATTTCACGCCGTCGCTATCCGTTTGCCTCATACGTGCCATGCTGCTATACTAACCAACATCGTGGATTACGAGATTATTATCGGGCTGGAAGTGCATGCCCAGCTGCTGACTAAGAGCAAGATGTTCTGCTCCTGCAGCACCGATTACGCCAGCGCGCCGCCTAACACCTACGTCTGCCCCATCTGCCTGGGTATGCCCGGCGTCCTGCCCACAATCAACCAGAAGGCGATAGAGTATACGGCAATGACCGCCTTGGCCCTCAACTGCACCATCGCCGAACATGCCAAGTTCGACCGCAAGAACTACCCCTACCCCGACTTGATGAAAGGCTATCAAATATCACAGTACGATGTCCCCATCAGTAAAAACGGCTGGTTGACGATCGGCGTCAATGGCAATAAAAAGAAAATCGGCATTACCCGTGTTCACCTCGAGGAGGATGTGGCGAAACTGACACACTGCACCTCGCCGGAGGGCGAAAGCTACAGCCTGGTGGATGTCAACCGCTCCGGTGTACCGTTGATGGAAGTCGTCGGCGAGCCGGATATAAGCTCGCCTGAGGAGGCGAGGCAGTACCTGATGAAGCTGCGCACCATTCTACAGTACCTGGGCGTGTCAACAGGCAATATGGAGGAGGGCAGCTTCAGGTGCGATGCCAACATCAGCATCCGCCCCAGGGGGACCAAAGAATATCTACCCAAGGTAGAGGTAAAGAACATGAACAGCTTCAGAGCCGTATACCGGGCTCTGGACTACGAAGCTAAAAGGCAGCAGGAGGTGCTGGAGAAAAGCGGTAAGCTGGTACAGGAAACGCGGGGCTGGGTGGAGCAAAAGGGAGTAACCGTGAGCCAGAGAAGCAAGGAGTATGCACACGACTACCGCTACTTTCCCGAGCCCGATTTGCCGCCACTGGTCTTCAGCCAGAGCTGGGTGGAGGAAATCAGGTCGCACCTGCCCGAGCTGCCTGATGTCAGGCGAGACCGCTTCATGTCTCAGTACGGTCTGCCGTTATATGACGCCAGCCTGCTCATCGATTCCAAAGCCATGGCAAACTACTTCGAGGACTGCGTTAAGTTGATGGCAGGTTCCTCAGACAGAGCCGACCTACCCAAAAAAGCCAAGACGGTAAGCAACTGGCTGCTGGGTGACTTCAGCCGGATGCTAAACTCCACCAACACCGGTATTGAAGATGCCAAGGTCACCCCGAAGCATCTGGCAGAACTGCTAGAACTAGCAGACAAGGGAACCCTAAGCGGACCGGCGGCTAAAGCAGTCTTCGAAGAGATGTTCCTCAGCGGCAAGAAAGCCGGCGACATCGTGGCTGAGAAGGGGTTGAGCCAGATAAGCAGCTCGGAGGAAATAGAGAAAATAGTAGCCGAGGTGATAGCCAGCAACAGCCAGGCGGTGTCCGATTACAAGTCAGGGAAGCAGCAGGCCCTGGCTTTCCTCATCGGACAGGTGATGAAGGCGACCAAAGGACGGGCTAACCCCGGCACGGCAAAAGAAATCCTGATACGCAAACTTGGAGGAAAACAGAATGACTGACTATCTACTTGTTGCCCAGATTGTGGTAGCTCTAGCCTTAATTATCGTGCTTACGTTACAGGTAAAGGGCGGCGGGCTTGGAGGCATATTCGGACAGCCGGACAGCGTCTACAGGACACGGCGGGGCGCGGAAAAAAGCCTTTTCCGGTTCACCATCGGCTTAACTGTATTATTTATAGCCATTTGCATCCTGGTTGTCGTCATCATCTAGGGGTGTCATTGCGAGGAGCATTAGCGACGTGGCAATCCTGGTGATGGCTGGGGAAGGCGATGCGATTGCTTCGCTTCGCTCGCAATGACAGAGGGGTGTCATTGCGAGGAGCATCAGCGACGTGGCAATCTCGGTAGTGGCTAGGAATGACAGGAGAAAAGCATGGCCTCGGTCATCACTTTGACCACAGACTTCGGTACTGGCGATGCCTACGTGGCCAGCATGAAGGGGGTAATACTGACCATCAACCCCAAGGCGGTCATCGTCGACATCTGCCACTCCATCGAGCCACAGAATGTACTCCAGGCAGCTTTCATTCTCAGCACCGCCTGCCGCTACTTCCCTGAAGGAGCAATTCATCTGGCTATAGTCGACCCGGGCGTCGGCAGCCGGAGGAAAGCCATTGTACTGAAAACACCGAAGGCTTTCTTCCTGGCACCCGATAACGGCGTTCTGAGCTATATAATAGACGAGCTGGACACAGCGCCGGCCAAGCCAGCTCATCATTTCTCCCCCGGTCCCGAACAAAGAAAACTCGGGGCAGGATTTGAGGCAGTCGCCATCACCAACCCCGATTTCTGGCGAAAGCCCGCCAGCACCACCTTCCACGGACGGGATATATTCGCTCCGGTTGCCGCCCATCTCTCGCTCGGCACAGCTATACACAAATTCGGCGACAGCCTGAGCCATGTTTACGCCTTTCACATACCACGACCTTTCCGTGATAACCAGGGAAACATCACCGGCTGTGTTCTCCACATAGATAACTTCGGCAACCTGGTCACCAATATCAGGAGCGGCGATTTGCCCGGTGAAAGAATTACCGTAGCTATCGGCAAGCAACATATAGATGGCATAAGCCAGTTCTACGCCGAGAAAGAAGGCCTGGCAGCCATCATCGGCAGCAGCGGCTATCTGGAGATATCGCTAAATAACGGCAGCGCCGCCGCCTCTCTGAATGCCAGGGTGGGAGATGAAATAAAGCTGGGACAATAAAAAGTAACGTTCACCTGTCATTGCGAGGCACAGAGTGCCGTGGCAATCTCGGTTCCTTTTTCTGTCATTCTGAGGGAGCGAAGCGACCGAAGAATCTCAGGAGGGGACGATGTGTTGAGATTCTTCCCCTTCACTTCGTTCAGGGTCAGAATGACAGTGGGGTGTCATTGCGAGGAGCGTCAGCGACGTGGCAATCTCGGTGGTGGCCGGGAAAGGCGGTGAGATTGCTTCGCTTCGCTCGCAATGACAGAAAAAAGGGCTCGCAATGACAAATAGGCTAAAGGAGGTTAAAGGAGATGCAGATAAAACTTACCACATTGAGCGAAAACACCACCGGCATGCCTGGGCTGCTGGCTGAGTGGGGATTGAGCATACTGGTAGAAGCGGATAACTATAAAGTCCTGCTGGATACTGGACTGGGTATATCGGCTGCCTATAATGCAGCCATTATGGGCGTAGACCTGTCCGCAGTTGACAGGATAGCCCTGAGCCATGGACATCGCGACCATACCGGCGGCTTACAACATGTGCTGAACGTGATGAGAAAGGAAATCGAGGTAATAGCTCATCCCGACATCTGGGCAGCCAAGTACTCCCGCACCTTCAGCAACAAAGAGCAATACGCCGGTATACCTTTTGTCCGAGAAGCACTGGAGAACTGGGGAGCTTCCTTCAGGCTTAGCCAAGAGCCGGTATGGATTACCGATAACATCGTCACCACCGGCGAGATAGCCATGCATACCGAATATGAGAAGATCGACCGTGAGCTTCTTGTCAAGGAAGGCGGAGAGCTCCGTCCCGACCCCCTCAAGGACGACCTTGCCCTTGTCATTAAGACTCGGACGGGCTTGATAGTTGTTTTAGGCTGCGGACACAGAGGCATGATAAACACCTTACATCATGCCCGAAAAATAACCGGCGTAGAACAAATACACATGGTTGTCGGCGGGACTCACCTGCTACACGCTTCCAGAGAACAGATGGGCCTGACCATAGCCGAATTGAAAAAGCTTGGTGTCCAGAAGATAGGCGTATCACACTGCACCGGGCTGCAGGCAGCCGCCATATTGTTTCAGGAGTTCGGCGATAAATTCTTTTTCAACAACACGGGCAACGTTATCACCATCTAAGACGGTGCGCCCATTGTCACCGTGTTCTCTAGGTGTCACCTGCCCACAGGTGACCCACCATGCAAATACAAACCACGACGGCCACCCGTAGGCGGGTGACACGTAGGTTACCGCGTTCCTGGCAATAATTACGGGGTTATATGCACATGGTAGTACTTGCTTGAAGAATTCAGCGGCTCTCCGGGATGAGTATAGGAGAGCTTTATCTTGGTATCCCCCACTTTGAGAGCATTAAAGGTAAAGTGCCGCGACCCGGTTGAGCCCATCTGGGGCACACTATATGGCTCGTATTCACTTCCCACCAGATCGACAAAGCTGGGGTCATAATAATCCAGCTCCCACTGGAAGCCTGTCGACGGGCTGGCATCAAGGTTGATGGTGAACTGTCTGTCCGTGCCTACCTGCAGCCCAATATGAGGGGAAACCACTTCTGCCGGCGGCTGTGACGTAGCCAGCTCCGTTACCACAACATTGGTGGAGGCACTGACCTCACCCGAGGCGTTGACTGCCATTAGGGTGTATTTAGTCGTCCCGGAAGGTATCACGCCTTTGCGACCCTGAGCCTCCACGTCACCAACACCCTGGCCAATGCTCACCGACGAGGCGCCGGCAACATCCCATGCCAGGGTGGCGATGCCGCCAGGCATGACTGAGTTAGGAGTCGATTCAAAATGGTTGATCACCGGCATGTCCACTGCCGGCGGTTTGGTAGAAACCGTCACCGTAGTATCCGCGACAGTGGCACCGGAACGATTGGTGGCTGTCAGTTCATAAACTGTGGTCTCATCCGGAGTCACGGTGCAGCTGCCGACGGCAGGCATTGTGCCCAGAGCATGGTCGATAGTCACAGTATCTGCGTCGGCCACTCTCCAATTAAGAGTGCAGGAATCTCCTTCGGATATGCTTGCCGGGTTGGCATAGAAATGATTTACCGTGGGGCGAGCGGCTTGAGGCGCCGCACAGGCGCAAACAACCAACAGTAAAGACAATGCTAGCAATACAGAAGCTATCCTCATTATTACCTCCTTTTCGCAGACGGGTACCACTTTCAAGAATCTGTTTTTCATATTGTCATGGATTTTAGCTAAATATGCAACCCTTTTTTCAGCAACACAGGCAGAGCTTTCACCCTATAGATTCTCTAGGTGTCACCTGCCCACAGGTGACCCACCACACAGATACAAACCACGACGGTCACCCGAAGGCGGGTGACACGTAAACTAACCCTTCCTCCCGTAAAGGGAGAGGAAAAAAGATGGAGCTAGAGGGTGCGCTTCCACACCGTCCCTTTGGGCGTATCTTCGAGAGCCACCCCTAACTCGATGAGGCGTTGCCGTACCATATCAGCCAGTTGCCACTGTTTGGCTTTACGCGATTTCTCACGGGTCTCAATCAGCAGCTGAATAAGCTGCTCGACCTTCAGGTCATGCCTTGGTGCCCGACGAAACTCATGACTAAGCTCGCTTAGAAGTCCAATAAAAGGTCCGGTCTCGAGCGGCGGCTTCTTCGGCTCCTCCAGCGTGAAGCCTAGCACCCCAGCCAGTTCCGTCAGTGTATTCAGAGCACTGGTTACATCGTAATTCTCTTCACGTGCCCGGTTAATCTCCCTGGCCAAGTCGAAAAGCACTGCCACCGCCTGTGCGGTGTTGAAGTCATCATCCATGCTGTCAACAAACCTGTGCCTGAACGGTTCACTACCAAGGACATCTTTTCCACCACTCCCACCACCATTCCCGGTCGCCTGTCGCAGCCTCTCCATACCAACCTCGGCTGCTTTCAGCGTCTCTTCGCTATAGGTTAACGGGCTGCGATAATGGGAGCCGATTATAAACAGTCGAATTGCATCGGCGCTGTAGCGTTCCAGGGCCTGCTTCACCGTTATCAGGTTGCCCAGGGACTTGCTCATTTTATCCTCACCCAACTGTAGCAGCCCATTATGCAGCCAGTATTTGGCGAAAGGGGCAACACCGGTGAAGCTTTCGGACTGGGTTAGCTCATTCTCGTGATGAGGGAAGATAAGGTCCTGCCCACCACCATGTATGTCAAGGCTTTTACCCAGGTATTTCAACGCCATAGCGCTGCACTCTATATGCCACCCCGGTCTGCCCTGACCCCAGGGACTTGGCCAAAAAGGCTCGCCCGGCTTGGCTGCCTTCCATAGGGCAAAATCCAGCGGATATTCTTTCTTGCCCTCTTCTGCGGAGCCACGGGATATCATGTCATCCAGAGCCTGATGAGACAGCTTGCCGTAGCCGGGAAAGTTTTTCACCCGAAAATAGGCGCTGCCCTCAGACTCATAGGCAAAGCCTTTGGTTATCAAGCCCTGTATCACCTCGATTATCTTGGGTATTTCTTCAGTCGCCTTTGGATAGACATGGACTCGCTTTATATTCAAAGCATCCATGTCCCGGAAATATTCGTCGATATATTTCTCAGCCAACTCCGAAGACGAAACTCCCAGCTGATTGGCTCGATTTATTATCTTGTCATCGATATCGGTGAAGTTCTGCACGTGCTTTACCTTATAGCCTTTGAACTCAAGGTAGCGCCTGATGACATCAAACAGCACATAGCTCATGGCATGCCCGATATGGCAATCGTCATAAACAGTAACCCCGCAGACATAAATACTTACCGTTTTCCCCTTGGGACGAAACTCTTCTTTTTGCCCCGTCAGCGTATTAGATACTTTCATCTATCCTCTCCGAAGGTTAACGTTTAGTAGTCTTCCTGGACTTAGACCGCATGCCTCTCGAGGTCTTCTCCAGCCCAGCAATTCTTTTTTCCAGACCCTCAAGCCTCTCCCAAACCGGGTCAGGCAATTTCTCCACAGTATCAGTATCAGGATTACGAATCTCCACCACCCGACCGGGCACACCGACAACGGTAGCATTAGCCGGCACCGAAGTTATCACCACTGAACCGGCGCCGACTTTAACATTTGCACCGATGGTGATGGCTCCGATAAGCTTCGCCCCGGCGCCCACAACCACGTTGTTGCACAAAGTCGGATGTCTCTTCTTTTTCAGCAAGCTCGTGCCGCCCAAAGTAACTCCCTGGTACAAAGCAACATTGTTCTTTATCTCAGACGTCTCTCCGATTACAACCCCCATGCCATGGTCGATAAAAAAGCCCTCACCAATCTTAGCTCCGGGGTGAATTTCAATCCCGGTAAAGAAACGGCTGGTGTGCGAAATCAGGCGAGGGAAAAACGGGACACGCCAGTTCCAGAGGGTATGAGCCAGGCGGTGAAACTGCCGGGCATGAAAGCCGGGGTAGGCGAAAAAGACCTCCCAGGCATTTCTGGCTGCCGGGTCATGCTCAAAGACCGCCTGTATGTCCTTCCTGATATTCCTGATGAACCCCATAACTCTTATCCTTCTTCCACCAGAGCTACGGCATAAGCAGCTATCCCTTCTCCCCTGCCGGCAAGTCCCAAGCCGTCGGTGGTGGTTGCCTTAACCATCACCTGCTCCAGGTTAACCCCCAAAGTCCGGCTGATGTTACCGCGCATATCCTCGATGAAAGGCGATATTTTAGGTTGCTGAGCAACAACAACCGCATCAACGTTTCCAACTCTAAAACCCTCCGCTTTGAGTAACTTGCTGACTTCGTCCAGCAAAACCAGGCTGGAAATATCCTTATACTTAGGGTCCTCCGTCGGAAACCGGCTGCCGATATCTCTCAATCCAGCAGCACCAAGCAGAGCGTCCATTATAGCATGGGTTAACACATCGGCATCGCTATAGCCGGAGAGCCCCCGGTCAAACTGAATCTCCACTCCACCCAGAACCAACCTGCGCCCCGGGACCAGCGGATGTACATCATACCCAATTCCGACTCGCATCAGGCTATTTCTTCCTCGCTATAACTTCAGCCAAAGCCAGGTCTTCAGGAGTGGTTATCTTTATATTGTCATATGACCCCATATAAAGCTTCACTTTGTATCCCAGCTGCTCAACCATACTGGCACCATCAGTAACATCGTCTTCTATTTGTTCATGAGCTTTAGTTATTATATCAAAGCGGAAAACCTGAGGTGTCTGCGCCGCCCACAATTCCTGACGATTAAGCGTTTCCCTGACCATGAGGTCGCTACCACCGAGTTTAACGGTATCCTTAACTGGAACCGCCGCCACTGCTGATCCGGTGCTTTGGACCGCCTCTAAGCCATCACGAATCAATTCCAACGTCAAGAAAGGACGGGCTCCATCATGAATAATTACCCAATCACAGCCCTTCAGTTTACTGAGCCCCTGTCTGACAGAGTCCTGTCGCCGGTCTCCACCAGGACACACCTCTACCACCTTAGACCAGCCTCTTTCAGCGACTAATCTCCGCCCCAAATCCAGTTTAGTCTCATGTAAAACGATTACTATCTGGTTGACAAGTCCACAACTTTGACAGACATCCACCGACCAGGCTAGCAAAGGTTTGCCAGCCAGAGACATACAGACTTTATCCACCCCCATTCGCTGGCTAATGCCAGCTCCGGCAATGACAACTCCCGTTTGAGACGTGCAGCTCTTCACCAGGATATCCTCACTTCCTCGTTTGCCTTACAAGACCCGCTCGCAAAGCTTCAGCTACAGAGCCTGCTTTCAGAAGCTCAATGCCCTTTACATCGAATGAAGTTTTGTACGAGGTCTCAGGAATCAGACAACGCTTAAAACCCAACCTGGCTGCTTCACTAAGCCGCCTCTCCAGTTGAGGCACGGCTCTAAGCTCGCCGTTCAATCCCACCTCACCAAGGGCTACAAGCCCCTGGACAACCCTGGCATCACGATGACTCGATGCTATTGCCAAAGCAATACCTAAGTCAGCAGCCGGCTCACCAATCCGCATACCGCCGATAACGTTAGTTATGACGTCTTGATTGGAAAGGCTGACTCCAGCCCGCCTGGTAAGCACAGCCGCTATTAGAAGCAACCGATTGAAATCCACACCATTAGCAATCCGCCGCGGAGGAGCAAAACTAGCCGGACTGGTTAAAGCCTGGATTTCCACCAGCAGAGGACGGCTACCCTCAAAGGTCGGCACCACAGCCGAACCAACTGCACCATCACGATGCGAAGCCAGAAAAGCTTCAGACGGGTTAGACACCTCTATTAAACCACCACCGCTCATCTCAAAAATACCCACCTCGTTGGTGGAACCGAAACGATTCTTGGTGCTCCGCAATATCCGATAGCTGCTAAAGGTCTCACCCTCGAGATAAAGAACCACATCGACAATGTGCTCCAACACTCTAGGGCCGGCAATAGCCCCGTCTTTAGTTACATGTCCGGTAACGAGCACCGGAATACCGGCTCGTTTCGCCCACCTCATAAGCCTCAGGGTGCATTCCCGTATTTGGCCAACGCTTCCCGGTGCGCCAGTCAGTTCCTCTATGTAAACAGTCTGGATAGAATCAACAACCACCAAATTCGGAGATAATTCTCCCAATCTTCCAAGTACAGCCTCAATATTAGTCTCAGGAAGAATGTAAAGCCTATCGCCGCCCATCCCCAGGCGTTCCGACCTCAGCTTAATCTGCTGGGATGACTCCTCGCCGGAAACATAGACTACCGTACCCCCCTGCTCAGCCACCGCTGATGAGGCCTGAAGCAACAGTGTGGACTTTCCGATACCCGGGTCACCACTAACAAGAACCAAAGAGCCGGTCACCATACCCCCACCTAAAACACGATTGAACTCAATAAAAGGAAAACTCAGCCGGGGATATGCTTCGGTTTTCAGCTTGGAAAGCTCACGGGGGGTATTTTCCTCTGTATGTAACCACGTGGATACTTGGCTGGAAGCAGCGACGACGGTTTCTACGAAGCTATTCCACTCCTGACAGCCAGGACAACGGCCTAGCCACTTTGGACTTTCCTTACCACACTGCTGGCAAACAAAGACAGTCTTGGGCTTGGGCTTATTCAAACTATCAACCCCTCAGTCAATACCAAAACCGCCTCAACAAATTTGAATATTAAAAAGGGCGGGGTTTTATAATCTATACTCAGTCCCGCCCTAAGTAGAATCAGACTATCGAAAAGCTGGAATTATGAGGTTCAGTTCAGCCCTTTTGTTATCCCTCCACCGATAAGGCTCCAGCAGCAACCTGAATCACAATCTTCTCACCATCATAGTCTACCTTCAAGGTGTCACCGGGACTGAACTCACCACGGAGTAGCGCATCAGAAAGCTTATCCTCAAGCTCATTCTGAATGACACGGCGCAAAGGTCGTGCCCCAAAAGTCGGGTCAAAGCCTTTTTCACCCAGAAAATCCCTGGCAGCGTCGGTAATCTCCAGCTTCAGATTCTTCTCGCCTAATGACTTAGCTACCTGGGTAAGCATCAAATCGACGATTTGACGGATCTGTTCTTTATTGAGGGAATGGAAAACGACTACTTCATCAATGCGATTTAGAAACTCAGGCAGAAAGGTCGTCTTTAACTCCGCCAGCACTTTTTCCTTCATCTTCTCATATTCAGTTTGGCGATTCTTTTCTTCGTCGGTCCGAGCGGCAAAGCCGATGCCCATAACGCCTTTTATATGCTTAGCTCCAACATTGCTCGTCATGACCACTATACTGTTGCGAAAATCAACACGTCGCCCTTTAGCATCGGTCAAGTGACCATCATCAAAAATCTGGAGCAAAATATTGAAAACATCAGGGTGTGCTTTCTCAATCTCATCGAGCAATATCACGCAATAGGGTTTCCGCCTCACTGCCTCAGTTAATTGCCCTCCCTCATCATAGCCCACATATCCCGGGGGAGCACCAACCAATCGAGCCACGGTATGTCGCTCCATAAACTCAGACATATCGAGGCGGACCATGGCATCTTCACTGCCGAACATGAACTCGGCTAGAGCCCTAACCAGCTCAGTCTTGCCAACTCCTGTCGGACCAAGGAAAATAAAGCTGCCAATCGGATGGCGAGGTTCCTTCAAGCCAGCTCGGGCACGCCTCACCGCCTTAGACACGACATTTATAGACTCGTCCTGGCCAACAATGCGGCAGTGCAAAGCCTCCTCCATCTGCAACAGGCGACTGGACTCATCGGTGGTCAAGCGCACTACAGGGACTCCGGTCCACATACTGACCACTTCGGCGATATCTTCCTCGGTCACAACTGGCTTATCATGCTGCCGCTCTTCCTGCCACTTTTGCTCCATGTCATTGATTTTTTCCACCAACTGAACTTCCCGATCACGTAGTTCAGCAGCATGCTCATACTCTTTAGATGAAATGGCCGTCTCTTTATCCCTGTGCACAATGTCCAGAGCACGCCTGGCTTCAGTCAAACCGATAGGCACCCCACCCCGCATAATACGAACTCGAGATGCAGCCTCATCCATTAAATCGATGGCTTTATCGGGCAAGAATCGGTCTGGTATATACTTGACCGCTAAAGAAACTGCAGCCTGTAAAGCCTCATCGCTTATAGTTAACTTATGATGGTCCTCATAACGCGCCTTAATGCCTTGCAGTATATCCAGAGTCTGCTCCACAGTCGGCTCAGCCACCGTTACCGGTTGAAAACGACGCTCTAACGCAGCATCTTTCTCAATATACTTTCGGTAATCATCCAAGGTGGTGGCACCAATACACTGGAGTTCACCTCGAGAAAGCGAAGGTTTCAAGATATTGGAAGCATCAACAGCACCCTCGGCAGCACCAGCACCAACTATGGTATGCAGCTCATCAACAAAAACCACGCAATTGCCGGCGCTTTTTATCTCGTCAATTACCTTCTTCAGCCTTTCTTCAAACTCACCGCGATATTTTGTGCCAGCTACCAGCGAACCTATATCAAGAGTCACCAGTCGCTTGCCCTGTAACGTCTCAGGGACTTCATCTGCCACAATTCGATGTGCCAATCCTTCAACAACCGCAGTTTTCCCAACACCCGGTTCACCTATAAGCGCCGGGTTGTTCTTCGTACGACGGCTTAGTATCTGTATAACCCGCTCAATCTCCTTGCTACGGTTAACAATAGGATCAAGCTTTCCAGCTCGGGCCGCACCGGTTAAATCGATTCCAAGCTGGTCTAAGACCGGTGTCCGAGTAGTGCCTCGAGCCACAGCACGGGATTCGCGGGATTGTTGAGATACACCCTGGCTTAGAACGTTGTTTATCTCAGTCTGAACTTTCTCGAAGGTGATACCAAAGCTCTCCAAAACACCCGCAGCTGCACCATCACGATCACGCAGAAGACCTAAGAGGAGATGCTCAGTGCCTATATAGCTATGGTTCAAGCGGCGAGCCTCGTCAACCGCAAGCTCAATGACCCTCTTTGCCCTGGGAGTAAGCCCAACTTCACCGATTGCAGACCTCTCTCCCCGCCCAACCACAAACTCCACAGCAGCTCGTATCTTACTCGGAATCGCACCCAAGTTACTTAAGACTTTACTAGCTATGCATTCCTCTTCAGCTATAAGACCCAGTAATATATGCTCTGTATCAATGTAATTGTGCCCAAAACGTTGCGCTTCTTCCTGGGCACGGGTTAAGGCTCGACGAGCTCTCTCTGAGAATTTTTCAAACCTGCTGGCCATATTTGTCCTTATCCTTTACACCTCTTGGTGTTCGCTCAACCGACCCCACTAACTAGAATTATAAGGCGTTTGGTTTAACGTGTCAAAGCTCCTACATATTTGGGGTAATGTGTTCTGCATCAAAGAAGAACCGACTTCAATGGCCTTAGAAAAAACCCCCTGGCAGTGGCATATTTTCCCAAGAAGTTGCCCACCTAGTATCGTCTGCGCTGAGGCGTTTCACTTCCGTGTTCGGGATGGGAACGGGTGGTTCCACCTCGCTCTAACCACCAGAGGATAAAGTCTACTTATAATATACAGCCAAAAGTGCCTTTTGTCAAATAAAGCTACCGACTTGACGACAACATCTGTCAATGCTATTCTTAAAATTAAACTTGGCTCTTTAAGCGAGGTATAGACATGAATTATGAACGTGAATTACTCAAAGGCTACACGGATTCTTTGCTCCTGTGCCTTGTTAATCACCAGCCAATGTATGGCTACCAGATCATAAAAGAACTAGAGAAAAGAAGCAATGGCTACTTTCAATTCAAGGAAGGCACGCTCTATCCAGCGCTCCACCGCCTGGAAAAAGCCGGGCTTATTCAAGGTAAATGGCAACGATTACCAAGCGGCCCTGAAAGGCGCTACTATTACATAACACAAAAGGGACGAAAAGCTTTGGCTGAAAGACTAACTGTCTGGCAGGACTTCGCCACAGCCGTGGCTTTAATTATGAAACCAGCAACCGGTTAAAAAGCAATGCCGACTAAGCTAAAGTATATAGCTGGTCTCAAAGACTATCTAAGGCTCGATGCCACAATCGAAGCCAATGTGGTGCGAGAGCTTAATGCACACCTCGAAGACAAAAGCCGCGAATTAATAGAATCTGGTCTCTCCAAAAAAGAAGCTACTGCAACTGCGACAAAGCTTTTAGGTTCCCCAGGAATCGTTGCTAAGCAAATGTACGAGGTATATAGCCAGGGCAGTTGGCGTCAAGCTCTCTTCGCTGCACTGCCCCATCTTTTAGTTGCCGCACTCTTCGCCATGCATTGCTGGAAAAATACCTTTTGGCTAATCGGAATGTTAGTTGCAATTGCCGGCTCTGTAATTTATGGTTGGTGTCACGGCAAGCCAACTTGGCTATTCCCCTGGCTGGGTTATTGCCTAATTCCAGTGATGGCTGTTGGCATTCTACTGATATATTTACCTGGCAGCTGGGCTTGGTTCGCTGCCACTGCTTACATTCCCTTAGCTCTACTCGTCATATTCGCCGTAACCAAGCAAACCATCAGAAAGGACTGGCTGTTTGCCTCATTAATGCTGCTTCCTATCCCTATAGTGTTAGGTTGGATGCTAGCACTAGAATTAGAAGGCAAAGTTATATGGCACGAGCAACTTCATGAGTTTGCCCCTCTGATTGCTTTGAGCTTTGCAGTGTTGGCGCTAACCGTAGCCACCTTCATCCGCATCAGGCAACGTTGGGCCAAAGTCGGAGCTCTATTAACCCTGGAAATACTGATCCTGGTAATAGTAGGGCTGGGTGGCAAGAGTACTATTGGCTTCGGCGGGTGGCTAATCCTCGTTTTATTAGCCTTACTGCTTCTCCTTGGTCCAGCACTGCTGGAACGAAAAATAAAAGAGTCTGACCGGAAACGAATAAAGTCGCCCAATAAATCAACCCACCGACTTTTATCGATCATTTCGGCAAGGCGAAATTAAAAAGATAAAAGCTGTCTCTACCTCCAAATCCCACGCTTTGATTGTCTGGCTTCTTCTTCCATAGCCTCCAAATAGACCTGATATTTAACATCAGGCGGATAGGCTTTAGCCCAGGCACAACCCTGCCTTACTATCTCGGCATTGACAAAGTCATCGCCAACATAAACGTAACGCAGTAACCTTCCATAGCTATCTTTGTCTGAAACATCTCTCTCCAGCCTAACGTTCTTGCCCGCTACCAGCCCTTCATTTATCTGTTTCGCTTCCAAATAATAGAACTCACCGCTCTCAGGAGCATCTATGCCAATATAACGAACATGATACCCACCTTCAATAATAACAGTATCGCCATCGATGACTCTGGTAACAGTAGTTGTGCCAGATGGCTCCCGGCAAGCTAATGGCAGCAATAAAAAAGCCAAGACAAGTACAATGACAAATCCGCTTCTAAGGCTCATTTTGCTTTAAACCAACGGCTCTTTTATGCTGCTGAACGGCAACAGGAAGGGAAGATACCTGCTAGCACTTACCAAAGGCTTACCTGAGATGACTGCCCTTTTTTATAAGCAACTCCCAGGTGCTCGCAGGCAAGCCTTGTGGCTACTCTACCACGAGGTTTTCTCTCTAAGAATCCTAATTGAAGAAGATATGGTTCGTAAACATCCATTATAGTATCTGCTTCCTCACTGATAGAAGCAGCAATAGTTTCCAGTCCGACTGGCCCACCATCGAATTTCTCAATTATGGTGCGCAGAACTTTGTGGTCTATCTCATCTAAACCAATTTGATCTATCTCTAATTTGGAAAGCGCTTCAATGGCAACAGATTCGGTAATCACCCCATCCGCCATTACTTGAGCATAGTCGCGTACCCGTTTAAGAAGCCTATTAGCTACTCGTGGTGTACCTCGAGCTCGACAGGCAATTTGGCTGACGCCCGCCTCATCTATATCTACCTTGAGGATACTTGCTGCCCGCCTTAGGATCTCCCTTATGGACGGTTCATCATAGAAATCAAGGCGATAAACAACACCGAATCTATCCCTCAAAGGCGGACTCATCAAGGCATAGCGTGTGGTCGCTCCGACCAAGGTAAAACGAGGTAGACTTAAGCGTAAACTCCTGGCACCTGGTCCCTTACCAAGAATTATATCTATGGCAAAATCTTCCATTGCCGGATAAAGTATTTCTTCCACCGGGCGGCTGAGTCGGTGAATCTCATCAATGAAAAAAACATCGGTTTTTTGCAGATTTGTCAGGAGAGCTGCCAAATCTCCGGGACGTTCTATAGCTGGCCCTGAGCTGACTCTGATATTGACTCCCATTTCAGCAGCGATAATGTAGGCTAATGTAGTCTTTCCCAAACCGGGTGGCCCGTAAAGAAGAACATGGTCTAAAGGTTCTCCGCGTTTCTGAGCAGCTGCAATAGCTATCTCGAGGTTGCCCTTAACCTTCTCCTGCCCGACAAAATCACTCAGATGTTTGGGACGAAGATTAGTGTCCAGTGAAACATCATCAGCACTGGGCTTACCTGATATTATTCGCGTCTTTACTTCCTTTTCTCTCATCGCTCAGGAAGTCAACCAAGGCTTATTTGCAATTATATCACATCAAGTATCAGCAAACTAAAGCCAATACAAGCGGGCGATTAATCAAAAATCCTCGCTTGATGGCGAGGATTTTTGAAACCACAAGTTATAAATTAAAACCTTTAGTTCAGGTGATCAGCTTTTCCCCCGGCACTTCTGACACTTCTGACACCTCTGACACCTCTGACACCTCTGACACCTCTGACACCTCTGACACCTCTGACACCTCTGATACCACCGGCACCACTGAAACATCTATCTGTGGAGCTTCTGCTTCACCTTTCTCAGCCATTGGCAAAGACTGAGATGGAATAAGCTTACCGATAATTACGTTTTCCTTCAGCCCGAGAAGCCTGTCTGTTTTCCCCCAAATTGCCGCTTCAGTAAGCACTCTCGTAGTTTCTTGGAAAGAAGCTGCGGCTAACCAACTACTTGTATTTAATGAAGCCCGAGTAATCCCAAGGAGAACAGTTTGAGCAGTGGCTGGCTCACCCCCCTCAGCCAAAACCTTGGCATTTATACTCTCATACTCGAAGCGATCAACTAGGTCTCCGGAAAGAAGCTCGGTGTCACCTGGGGATTCTACACGAACTCGCCTAAGCATCTGTCGGGCAATAATTTCAATATGTTTATCATTAATGCTTACGCCTTGCGAGCGATAGACCTTTTGCACCCCTTCAACCAAATACTGCTGCACTGCTTCTCTCCCCATAATACGTAGAATATCCTGTGGATCAACGGCACCATCAATTAACTGGTCTCCAGCTTTCACCCTATCGCCTGATTTAATACGAATGTGGCTACCGGAGGGAATTATATACTCCCGCTCTTCCACCTCTTCATACTTGATATAGAGGCGATCATCCTCAACAACTACATTGCCAGCAACTCTAGCTATCACCGGATGCTCTTCAATAACTGCTGGTTGCTTGCTTTTGGTTCGTTTTTTAGGCGACGGCGGTGCTAGCGTGGCAAGACTTGTTCCTGCCTCGACCCACTGCCCATTACTTACAGCCACCTCCGCTCCCGATGGCAACGTATATTCATCTAAATATGATTCAGAACTGATGACTCTGATTTTCCGCAAATCTTGAGTCTCAATTACCTCTGCAATACCATCGATTTCAGATAGAACAGCCAATCCTTTTGGCACCCTGGCTTCAAACAGTTCCTCTACCCGTGGTAAACCACTGGTAATATCAGCCCCGACTACACCTCCTGTATGGAAGGTGCGCAATGTAAGCTGAGTGCCCGGCTCACCAATACTTTGGGCAGCGATTATGCCTACTGCAGTGCCAGTTTCCACTAGCCCTCTTCTGGCAAGATCGCGTCCGTAACAGTTTTGGCAGATACCACGGCGGGAATGGCAACTAAGCGGTGACCTCACATATACTTGGCTAATACCAGCATCAATAATTTGTTTCGCCTTTTCCTCGTCAATTTCCTCATTTCTACGTACGATAATCTCACCCGTACCCGAATCAGTAATATCAAGCGCAGCTGAACGCCCAACTAACCGATCATTGAAGGAAACTAACAATTCCTTCTCAGCTTTCTCAAATAGCCAAACACCCTCTTCAGTACCACAATCCTCTTCAAATATAATCAAATCTTGAGCCACATCAATAAGGCGGCGGGTAAGATACCCAGCATCCGAAGTCCTCAAAGCAGTGTCAGCCAATCCTTTGCGAGCCCCATGAGTGGATATAAAATACTCCATCACCGAGAGTCCTTCACGAAAACTTGCCTTGATAGGGAATTCGATTATCCTTCCCGCAGGATCAGTCATTAAACCTCGCATACCAGCCATTTGCCTGATTTGCGAAATATTCCCTTTCGCCCCTGAGGTTGCCATCATATATACACCGCCATAGCGGTCCAAGGACTGGGAGATGGTTTCTGTGATTCTATCCGTAGTCTCCATCCAAACTTGAATTACACTGTTGTAGCGCTCGTCATCGGTTATCAGCCCTCGGTTAAACTGGCTTTCGATAACAGCTACTTGCTCGTCACCCTCTTCAAGAAGCTTTGCTTTATCCCTAGGTACTTCAATGTCCTTCGCAGCAATGGTTGTGCCCGATTTAGTAGCATATTCGAAGCCGAGCTGCTTAAGACTGTCAAGCATAGTAACGGTGGGAGCGCTTCCTAACAAACGATAGCAGTCTAACACCAAGCGCTTCAAGGTAGCTTTGTCCATTGCCTGATTAGAAAATTGAAATTCGGGGGGTAAGACTTCATTGAACAAAATCCGACCGACACTAGTCTTCAACCTCTGCCCGTCTCCGTTTTTACTTCTTACCTCTATCTCAGCACCTAAGTTAACTACTCCTAGTTCATAGGCAAGCTTAGCTTCTTCAAAGTCGCGAAAAACCATCCCCTCTCCCCTAGCCCCAGGTCTAGTATTGGTGAGATAATAACAACCCAAAACCATATCCAAAGTTGGCGTCATCGCCGGCTCGCCGCTACTCGGAAGCAACATGTTATATATGCTAAGCATCCTATCTCTAGCCTCTTTAACCGCCGCTCGGGAAAGGGGCACGTGAACCGCCATCTGGTCACCATCAAAATCAGCGTTAAAGGCAGTACACACTAAAGGATGGATCTGAATAGCACTGCCATCAATAAGTACAGGCTCAAAAGCTTGGATACTTAATCTGTGCAATGTTGGAGCTCGGTTAAGCAACACCGGGTGCTCTTTAATCTCTTCTTCCAAAATATCCCACACCTCGGGTCTAGCTTTTTCCACTTGTCTTCGAGCACTCTTGATGTTATGAGCATAGCCTTGCTCGATCAACCGACGCATAATAAAAGGCTTGAACAACTCCAAAGCCATGTGCTTAGGCAAACCACATTGATGAAGCTTCAATTCAGGGCCGACAACAATGACTGAACGACCACTATAGTCTACTCGTTTACCCAAAAGGTTCTGGCGGAAACGACCCTGTTTACCTCGAAGCATGTCAGACAACGATTTTAATCTATGAGTGCCTCTCACTATCGGCACTCGTCCCTTTCGCCCGCTGTCAATAAGTGCATCCACAGCCTCTTGAAGCATACGCTTTTCATTGCGGATGATAATTTCTGGAGCTCCTAAATCAATAAGTCTCCTTAGACGATTATTGCGATTGATCACACGTCGGTAAAGATCATTAAGGTCGCTGGTGGCGAATCGGCCTCCGTCTAACTGGACTATGGGTCGAAGCTCCGGGGGTAATACTGGAAGCACAGTCCATATCATCCACTCAGGCTTATTGCCACTACGCCAGAAGGCCTCACCTACCCGCAATCGCTTGCTGGCCTTCTTGCGCCTCTGCCCTGAACTCGACCGGACTTCTTCAACAAGCTCCAGGCGCAGCTTTTCAAGATCAATACCTTTGAGAACACCAAGAATAGCTTCCCCCCCCATGCCTACTTCAAAAAAGTCGCCGGATTCCTGCTTAAGCTCTTGATATTGGCTCTCTGTAAGAAGCCCGCGCGGTTGCAGATTCTCTAACTCTGATATTTTGTCTTTGAACTCGCCTCCAAGCTCACCTCTTTTATCAGCAAACTCGCGTCGTAGATTATTTATCTTTTCTATAGCCTCTTGGTCTGGAGGCGACTGAACTTTCGCTTCTATCTCCGCAACCTGATTCTCTAACAACCGCTCTTCTTCAGCAATCTGCTGCGAGAACCTCTCCTTAAGTTCCTTAACCCTTTCATCACGCGCTGATTCATTAACCGAGGTGACAATATATTGCGCAAAGTAAAGCACTCGTTCCAGGTTTCGGGGGGAGACATCAAGAAGCAATGCCAGCCGACTGGGCACCCCTTTAGCAAACCAAATGTGAGACACCGGAGCAGCCAATTCTATGTGGCCCATACGCGTCCGGCGTACCCTGGAATGCTCTACCACAACTCCACATCTATCACAGGTAATACCACGATAGCGTATCTTCTTATACTTCCCACAATAACATTCGTAATTCTTAGTTGGTCCGAAAATTCTTTCACAGAAAAGTCCGTCTTTTTCCGGTTTCAGGGTTCGATAATTGATTGTCTCAGGCTCAGTTACCTCGCCGTAGGACCAGTTTTTAATTTGTTCTGGTGAAGCCAGCGAAATACGGACAGCATTGAAATCATTAACCTCAGCCATCTGTCTCCTTTAGCTCAAACCTCTGAGCTTATTCCCAATTTTCTTCCTCTCTTCCAAGAAGCCTACCATTTCCTCCTCTTCATTAAGTAGCTCAACGGCTAGACCTAAGCTACGTAATTCCATAAAAAGAACCTTGAATGATTCAGGGACACCAGGTTGAAATATATCTTCACCTTTAACAAGAGCCTCATAAGCTTTGGCTCGACCGGCTACATCGTCTGACTTAATAGTCAGCAGTTCCTGAAGCGTATGACTGGCACCATAGGCTTCCAATGCCCACACCTCCATCTCGCCAAATCGTTGCCCCCCAAATTGAGCCTTTCCGCCGAGAGGCTGCTGTGTGATTAGAGAATAAGGACCAGTAGACCGGGCATGCACCTTATCCTCAACAAGGTGAATCAGCTTCATCATGTAAATACTACCCACAGTCACCGGCTGGTCGAAAGGCTCGCCGGTTCGCCCATCACAAAGATTAAGTTTGCCGAATATGGGCGGCGACTGTCTCTGCTCAATGTAAACCTTTTCTACAATCACTTCTAGTTCCTCATCACTAAGTCCATAAACCTTAACACCTAAGGTTTCAAGCCATAAGCGAAGGCAAACTCTCCTCGCCTCCAAAGGATAGCGATCATCGAATACTTTCTCAGCGTTATAACCATTATCAGCAAGCCAAGTCTTAGCCTGATTAAATTCAACAGTTTTAGAATCACCTCGACCTGCCTGGTTAATCACGCCTGCCTGCTGAATGATCCATGCCCTGGCTAAGGCATCCTCAATGTCAATATCATTAGCTCCATCGAAAATCGGGTTGAGCATTTTAAGACCTAGTGTTTCAGCAGCCCAGCCTAAGTGGGTCTCTAGGATTTGACCTATATTCATGCGTGACGGGACACCAATAGGATTAAGGATTATATCCACTGGTCTACCATCAGGTAGGAAAGGCATATCTTCCTCAGGTAAGATACAGGATATAACGCCTTTGTTACCATGTCTTCCAGCCATCTTATCTCCAACAGAGATTTTCCGTTTCTGTGCAATCCACACCCGTATTAGACAATAAACACCAGCAGGTAAATCAGTATGATCATCACGAGAGAAAACCCTGACATCAATCACCTTCCCACATTCGCCATGTGGCACCCTCAAAGAGCTATCCTTTACCTCACGGGCCTTCTCGCCAAAGATTGCCCGCAGCAGTTTCTCCTCAGCAGTCAACTCGGTTTCCCCTTTGGGGCTGATCTTACCCACTAAGATGGACCCCGGGCCAACTTCAGCACCTACCCGGATAATGCCAGATTCATCCAAATCACGCAGGCTCTCCTCCCCTACATTGGGTATATCTCTAGTAATCTCCTCTGTGCCCAGCTTTGTCTCACGGGCTTCTATTTCATGCTTCTCGATATGGATGGAGGTAAACCTATCATTCTTGACCAGTCTATCACTAATGATAATAGCATCTTCAAAGTTATATCCCCGCCAGCTCATAAAGGCACAGATGATATTTTGCCCTAAGGCAAGCTCACCACGATCTGTAGCTGAACCATCGGCTATAACTTGCCCTTTTTTAACTTCATCACCTTTAGACACTACAGGGCGCTGATTTACACAAGTTCCTTGATTAGTTCGAACAAATTTCATTAACGGATAGATATGCTCATTCCCATTCTTTTCAACAATCGTAACTTGAGTAGTGTCAACTGAAACAACTTCACCATCCTCTCTGGCAAATACAACCTGTCCACTATATTTAGCTACTTCTTTTTCCATCCCAGTGGCTATTAATGGGGCCTCGGGGCGGAGTAAAGGCACAGCCTGGCGCTGCATGTTTGACCCCATTAGAGCCCTATTAGCATCATCATGCTCAAGAAAAGGTATAAGGCAAGTAGTGACGCTAAAAACTTGCTTCGGTGAAACATCCATGAAATCTATCTTATCTGCAGGTTCCTTAAGATATTTGCCCCCTCTTATGGCACCGACTCTATCCTCAATGAATTCGTTTCTTTGATTAAGAAGAGTATTAGCCTGAGCAATCGCATATCGCTCTTCTTCGTCGGCGGTCAGATAGACAATTCGTTCAGAGACGAAAGGAACAACTCTTATGGTTTTAGAAGACAAAGAGGCTATCTTTTTAGCAATTTCTTTAGTAATTAGAGTCCTTTTAGAAGCAATGACATTCCCTTTTGAGTCAGTTATGTCCTCAAAGACTGTTCTATTTACCAGACTTTCAACGTTATTAGGCACCTCGTGGATGACCTTACGGTAAGGTGTCTGTATAAAGCCATAGTCATTAATTGACGCATAAGTAGCAAGAGAGCCGATAAGACCGATATTTGGCCCTTCCGGTGTCTCTATAGGGCAGATTTTTCCATAATGCGAATGGTGCACATCGCGAACATCAAAACCGGCACGCTCACGGGACAGCCCACCCGGCCCCATTGCCGAAAGACGACGCTTATGAGTCAGTTCAGCCAAGGGGTTGGTTTGGTCCATGAATTGTGAGAGCTGTGAACCACCAAAAAACTCCCTCACAGCAGCAACTATAGGGCGGTTATTAATTAAAGTTGAAGGGGTAGCAGCTTCAGGACCAACAATGCTCATTCGCTCCTTAATTGCCCGCTCTAAACGCAGCAACCCGATGCGAAACTGGTTCTGTATAAGGTTCCCTGCCGTCCGTACTCTCCTATTACGCAGGTGATCAATATCATCCGGTTCTTCCTTACCATTATTGACCTTGATAATGCGCCGTACTATTTCTATAAAATCTTCCTTGGTCAGGCAGCGGCGATGCTCATCAATATCAAGACCTAATCTATTGTTGAGCTTATATCGCCCAACTCTACCCAAGTCATAACGCCTGGGATTGAAGAAAAGATTATTTAGAAGGGTTTGAGCATTCTCATGAGTAGGCGGTTCACCAGGACGCAAACGCTTATAGATATCAACTAGAGCTTTTTCTCTGGTACTGACAGAAGGCTCTCTTTCCATTGTAGATTGTATGAAAGTATGCTCTGACGAGGTTTCCACGTCCCGGAAAAGCTCTAGCAGCTCACTATCTTTGTCATAGCCGATGGCACGCAGCAAAACCGCCACGGGGATCTTCCTCTTGCCGTCTACTTTTACAAAAATCACATCCCTGTTGGACGTTTCAAACTCCAGCCAAGCGCCGTGCTCAGGGATCAACTTGGCAGCACATAGCTCACGCCCACTAGCTGAGTCTTGTTTTATGCTGAAATAAATACCCGGGGAACGAAGTAATTGATTAACCACCACCCTCTCCGCACCACTGATTACAAAGGTCCCTTTCTCCGTCATAATGGGGATATCACCAAAAAATACCTCTTGCTCCTTAATCTCTCCTGTGTCTTTAACTAACAATTTAGCCCTAACATAGAGAGGAGCTGCATATGCAATATCCCGCTGACGACATTGGTCAACTGAGCATGGAGGCTGGCGAAACTCATATCCAACGAAATGCAACTCTAACCGCGTACCGGTGAAGTCATAAATGGGGGAAACTTCTTGGAAAAGCTCCCTTAACCCCTCCTCCTGAAACCAACGAAAGGAATCAAGTTGAACTTTGATAAGATTAGGAATCTCTAAAACCTCAGGTAATTTAGCGAAGGATTTTCTCCCCTCCAAATCAACGCTTTGTCCTTCAGGCACTAATGAAATAGACATAACTCTCCCATCAAAAATTAAGACAAACGCCTCAAAAGTGGTACTTTAACCAAGAGATAGATTGCAACTAAGGATCTTTATTGAGGAAAAAATTAATAGGCAGTCGACAAGGCATTCCAATACAGTAAACGAGAATTATAACACCAAATCTGCTTTCTGTCAAGAGCATTTTAATCCTTTTTCACAAAAATTTCAAGCTTCCTCGCACAAATCTCCCATCATGCGGGGGGAACCCATCTTATTAGTAGCATTCATGTCCTAGCTTGGCATCATCACCAAGCCAGATTGCTTTAGACTTCAATATTGATTACAATTAGCAACGGCATAGCACCACAAACCACTAACGCTAATGGAGGCAGATTTTAAATAATGACTACTGATGGTTTCGATAAATTCAAGGGCTCGCATGACTATGTTACCTCTGAAGCTCTGAGAAATGCGGTTAATGTAGCCATAGCTTTAAAGAGGCCTTTGTTGGTTAGAGGCGAACCTGGAACGGGAAAAACGCTACTGGCCCACAGTATTGCTAAAGGTATAGACAAGAAGCTCATCGTCTGGAACATAAAATCAACTACCAAAGCCCAAGAAGGCCTTTATGTTTACGATACTGTCCAAAGGCTGAACGACAGCCGCTTCGGGGATAAAGACATATCCGACATCAGGCAATACATAAAGCTGGGTAAATTGGGAGAGGCCTTTGTCTCTAAAGAAGAGATTGTGCTCCTCATTGACGAGATAGATAAAGCCGACATCGAATTTCCTAACGACTTGCTCAATGAGATAGATGAGATGAGCTTCTATATACCTGAGACTGGAGAGACAACTGTTACCGTTCATCGACCCATAGTAGTCATAACCAGCAACGCTGAAAAGGAGCTTCCTGATGCATTCCTCCGACGCTGCATATTCCATTACATTGAATTCCCTGACCCTGCACTCATGGAGGAAATAATAAAGGTACACTTCCCCGACATCAGGGATAATCTACTTCATCAAGCTCTGGCAACATTCTATTCACTAAGGAAGATTGACGACTTCCGCAAGAAGCCGTCAACAAGCGAACTTATAGACTGGATTCGTGTTCTCATCGCCAGCAGCACACCAGATGAGGTAATACCCAGTGAGATTCCTTTTGCCGGCACCTTGTTGAAGAAAGAAGCAGACCACGCCTATTTCGTAAATAACTACATGAAGAAGATGCGAACCACGAAGACTGCAGATGGCTACGAGACACTACGTTAATAAGCAGTAGATAGGCACTCGTATGTTTACTAGCTTTTTTTACACCTTAAGGGAGAGAAAGGTACCCGTCTCAATCACAGAATGGATGACCCTTATGGAAGCTTTATCCAGGGGCTATATCTCCAGTCTGAACGATTTCTATTATCTCGCCCGGTCTATACTGGTTAAAAGCGAGGCTTACTTCGACCACTATGATGTTGCTTTCCAAGAATACTTCAAAGGTATAAAGGCCCCACCAGAAATCTCAGAGGAAATCCTGAACTGGCTTAAAGACCCCTTGAGCAGGATGTTCCTTACCGAAGAGGAAAGGGCCCTGCTGGATAGAATGGATTTGGATGAACTGTTAGAGGAGCTTGAAAAAAGACTCCGTGAACAAACAGAACAACACGACGGGGGTGGCTACTGGATCGGCAGAGGAGGCGTCTCGCCTTTCGGGCATTCGGGACAACACCCGGCTGGCTTCAGGATTGGCGGTAGTGGAGGCGGCAGGAGCGCCATTCAAATTGCCGAACAAAGGCAATTCCGCAACTACCGCCATGACCTAACGCTCGATATCCGCCAAATTGAAGTAGCCTTAAAAGGGCTAAGACAATTGAATCGCACCGGACCAGAGGACGAACTGGATTTGGACAAGACAATCGACGCTACCGCCAAGAATGCTGGCGATATTGACCTAATCTGGAGACGGAGCCGAAAGAATAAGGTGAAGCTGCTTCTCCTTATGGATGTCGGAGGCTCTATGGACCCCTTCGCTAACCTCTGCAGCCTGCTCTTCTCGGCTGCCCACCGCAGCACACACTTCAAGGACTTTCAATACTACTATTTCCATAACTGCATCTACGACTACGTCTACAAGGACATCCAACGCCGGGATGCAGTAAGCACCGACCATCTGCTGCAAATCATGGAGCCAGATTATAAAGTGATACTGTTAGGAGATGCCTGGATGTCACCATCAGAGCTACACAGTATTTACGGTGCCATTTACTACTATGAGCGAAACTACAAGTCGGGGATAACTCGCCTCAAACAAATCGCCGACCATTTCAGCCATTGCGTTTGGCTAAACCCCGAGTCAATCAACTACTGGAATGAACCTACCATCATGATGATTAAAAGAATTTTTCCCATGTTTGAGCTCTCCATCGAAGGCCTCCAAAAAGCCGTCAAAAAACTAATCGTTAAGCACTGACAGCCCTTAAAGCAGTCCCCGTAAATCCACCATATAGACAAGGGGAAAGGGCTAAGGGTATAATCACCCCCATGTCCCCGCAGCCTAAAGTTCTAATTACTCAGGATGAAATCAGGCAGGCTGTAGCCAAGCTGGCTTCTGAAATCAGGCGGGATTATCAAGGCAAGCAACCTCTACTTATCGGCATCCTTAAAGGTTCCTTCGTTTTTATGGCTGACCTGATTCGTGAGCTTGGCTTACCTGTAGAGATCGACTTTGTCAAACTCTCCAGCTATGGCTCAGGCACAGAAACTTCAGGCAAGGTGAAAATAGTACAAGGCTTGAAGACACCAATAAAAGACAGAGATGTATTAGTAGTCGAGGATATAGTTGATACCGGGCTAACCGTTTCCTTTCTAATGAAGTATCTACGGAAGAAAAAACCGGCGTCCTTAAAGCTTTGCGCCCTGACCGATAAGCCATCACGACACAAAGTTCCGTTGGCCATTGATTATCTTGGTTTCACCGTTCCCAACAAGTTTATAGTCGGCTACGGAATTGACTGGAATGAGAAGTTTCGTCATTTGAGAGATATATGTTATCTAGATTAGAAACCGTCGCCTATAGTGCGAGACTCTAACCTCGTCCATAGCGACCTTAAAAGGTCGCACACTAATCTTTTGTGGAGGAACAGAATATGAGCCTGTCTAAACTGATTTCAGTTGCTCGTGGAGACGCCCCAGCAGACTTGCTGCTTAAGAACGCCAAGATAATAAACACTTTCGTCGGCATCATAGAAGAAGGCAATGTGGCTATTTACGGCGACAGGATTGCTGGAATCGGCAACTATCAGAAGGCTAAGGAGATAATCAACTTAAAAGGCAGCTATTTAGCTCCCGGGCTTATTAACGGTCACACCCACATAGAAAGCTCCATGCTTCATCCCGCTCAATACGCTCAAGCTGTAGTTACTAGAGGTACCTCAACAGTGATTACTGACCTGCACGAAATAACCAATGTTGCCGGCTTCGATGGTATAAAGTTCGTCCTGGACTGGGCACAAAAGCTGCCTTTGGACATGTTCTTCATGGCTCCCTCATGCGTTCCAGCTACCCACATGGAAACCAGCGGTGCCGAGATCACCGCCGAGGGTATCAAGAGGGCTCTAAAATTGCCAAATGTCATAGGGCTCGGTGAAATGATGAACTTTCCCGGCGTCATCAGCGGAAACAAAGAGGTTCTTAAGAAAATAGCTGCTGCTCAGGGCAAGGTCATTGATGGACATGCACCAGCTGTTACTAATAAGCAGTTAAACGCTTACTTAGCCGCTGGCATTGGCTCAGACCATGAGTCAACTGCTTTAGAGGAAGGCAGGGAAAAGCTAAGGCGGGGGATGCACCTGATGATACGGGAGGGCTCTTCAGAGAAAAATCTGGATGCCCTTTTACCTCTGGTCAACGATAAGACGTTTTGTAGATGCTTCTTTGTCGTCGATGACCGCAGTTGCTCCGATTTGCTCAGCGAAGGTGACATTGATGCTGTAGTCAGAAAGGCAATAAAAAAAGGGCTCGATCCGGTGCGGGCAATACAACTGGCAACTATTAATACCGCCGAGTATTTCAGACTATACGACCGGGGTGGCATTGCCCCTAGCTATATAGCCAATCTTATTACCATTACCAACCTTCCAAAGCTGGAAATAGATATGGTCTTTCATAAAGGCAGCCTAGTAGCTAGGGGCGGCAGTTATCTTCTGCCACCATTCAAAGCTTCCTCTAAAAAGCTGACCGATACCATCCACATCAAGCCCTTCAAGATAGAAGCATTAAAACTAATAGCACGCGGGGAAACTTTCCCAGTAATTGAAATCATACCCGGCCAGATAGTCACCAAGAAAAGAATCGAGCGTGTGAAAGCCAAAGAAGGTGTAATCACACCCAACGTAGAGGAAGATATATTAAAGTTAGTTGTCGTGGAAAGGCACAAGGCAAACGGCAACATTGGCCTGGGGCTGGTCAAAGGCTTCGGCCTGAAACGAGGTGCGCTAGCCTCATCCATAGCTCACGACTCTCACAACATAGTAGCCGTCGGCACGAATGACCATGATATCTTCACAGCAGTCAAAGAGATTGAGGGATTGCAAGGTGGGTTAGTAGTTTGTGTTGATGGTAAAATCCTGGCAGCTTTGCCGCTACCCATTGCCGGCTTGCTTTCACCAGAACCCCTGGAAGCAGTTGTCAAAAAATCCAATAAGGTGGGAAAAACCGCATTAGGGCTAGGAAATATCCCCCCAGCACCATTCGCTCTTCTTTCTTTCATCGCCTTACCAGTAATCCCCGAACTTAGATTGACTGACATGGGTCTGGTAGACGTACTAGAATTCAAACTGATCTGAAAAAATAAAAGTCACTTATTCCTGGAACTGCTGCCCGGTTTGTGTTTTATAAAAATCTACCTTAGTATGTAGTTGGGGAACGTAAAGGTAGTACAAAAATACTAGAGGTATGCTCACTGTTAGTCAAATTCAAAACTTGACAAATTAAAGAAAATGTGTTTGTATTTTGGGCCATAAACTGTTATAGTAATTATAGCGGTTATAGCCCATAACTGTTAGCCAGTAAAAGGAGGAGAAATGAAAGGAGACAACCACGCTGCTGTGGTTGAGTTCAAGTTCCGTGTTGTTGTAGAACCTGATGATGATAATTTCTTTGCTTATTGCCCTGACCTCTTAGGTTTGTCTACCTGCGGGCATACTAGAAATGAAGCTTTAGAGAACATGAAAGATGCAGCCACGGCATACTTGCGTTCTTTAATAAAGCACAGAGACCCAATTCCCGTAGGTGTTATAACTGATATAAAGCTACCTAAGGGTTTAGGAACAAAATCACGAAGTCAATCTGGACGTGGTTCTAGGGAAGAGGAATTAGTCGTAGCTACTGCTTTATCGTGAAATATAAGCAAAGTGTGTGGCTTCAGCTTAAGGGCAAACAACCGAAGGAATTTATTGATGCTCTCAATAAAGATGACAATTGGACATCGGATGAAATCAAGGGGGCAGAATATGCCTACAGGCATAAAAATGGGAGACATGTTGTAATCCATTACCATCCCAATTGCACTTATGGGCGCAATCAATTGAAGTATTTACTTGGTTGCATAGCTTGGACGGAGCAAGAAATGAGGAGGCTTAAATTCATCAAATGAGCCGAAGGAGGGGATGATGGCAAAGAAGGATATTGATGTCAACAAAATAAGCACAACAAGGCAGGAGCTAGAGACTTTGTTGGCAAAGGCTTGTGAGCAAAAGCCTAAACCCTCTCCAAAACAAGGATGAACTTTGGGTTTATTGGAGGAGTTTGCAGGGGCATTAGTCATACTTAACGAATTGAAAAACCTGGGGGGTTATAGAAGACTATGCTATCGGGGGCGGTCATGCTGTAATACACTATGAGGTTGAATTTGCTAGTATTGATTTGGATATATTTGCAATCGTTGTTAGTGAAGATAGTTTGCGTATGCTCCAACCCATTTATGAATACTTTCGTGAAAGGGGACATAAGACAAAAAAGGAGCATATCTATATTGGGGATATACCAATACAAATCTTCCCTAACATAAGTCCACTTCATAACGATGCGGTAGAAGAAGCAAATAAAGTAGAAGTTGAGGGAATACCCACTAAGGTTATTGGGGTAGAGCATTTAATAGCGCTTTCGTTAGTGTCTTTTAGGGAAACAGATAAATGGAGGATTATACAATTACTGCCAAAAGCCGACACTGAACTACTGAACAAACTTTTGGATAGGTTTGGTAATGAAGACAATCAATTACATACAAGATACCAAGAAGTTCTGGCAGGCTCATAAAGAATCACGAGATGCCATAGATAGGGACATTGCGCACCGCCCATCCGCAGAGCAACGTGTTATTAATGCCAAAATGCGTGCAAACCACACAGCAATGCGTAATGCCAAGAAGATAGCCTAAATCTTCTGCAAAATCGTCAAAAACATAGGCTGTTCATCTTTTCTATGGTTATACCTAAAGGCATACTCATCAATATAGTTTTGCAAATAAGTCTCGCTTACTGAATGATATACACCGCTAATACCACGTTTTAGCACACTCCAAAAACCCTCGATATTATTGGTGTGTGCATCACCCCTAACCCAAACTTTGGCAGAGTGATTTACTCTTTTGTGTTGATAGCCTTGCTTATGCAATTTGTCATACATTCGAAACTCATCGGTATAGACCATGCTTTGTGGCAATACACGCTCTTTGATAAGAGGATAGACAGTAGAACTCTTAAGGTCATTAACTTTGGTAGCTGAGACTTCGCCCTTGCGTTGAGTAATGCCAACTACCGGCATTTTGCCCGCAGCTCCGCGACCGCGCTTGCCAGGTCTATGACCACCAATATAACATTCGTCAACCTCAAAAGTTCCAGATTTAGGTTGTATCGTGTCTTGTAAGAGGGTTCTAATCTGCCTGAACATACGATGTGCTGTTTTATAGCTACAGCCTAGTTCTCGCTCTAGCTGCTTGGATGAGATACCACAGCGTGTAGCACTCATAAGGAACATAGCATAGAACCATTTGTATAATGATATGTGAGAGCGTTCAAAGATAGTTCCTGACATTGGGTGAGTATGGCTACCACATCGATTACATGAGTAGACTGGCAGATTTGATAGCTTAGAGTGGTTTGTTACTTTACCACACGATTTACAAGTAATACCATTAGGACAAAGATAGTTCTTTAGCCACTCAAGGCAGGCATCATCGTTGGGGAATTGTTTATTGAAGTCATTGATAGTGTAACGTTCCATCTGTGCTACCCTCCTACAATTATAGTCTAGCACAAATGTGTACGTTTGTCAAGTATATACTAAGGAAAATCTATTCAGCCGGTTTTTTAACCTTGGCCCGGTTGCTCCGCGCCAAAACCCTGATGGCTTCCATCAAGTCCTGACGTCTGCAATCTTTAGTCAGGTACCAACTGGCACCAGCATTAAGCGCTGAACCGACATAATCGCCGTAGACTGTTAGAAATAGTATCTTGGCATCAGGCAAGCTTCTCTTTATGCGGCGGGTTGCCTCTGTACCATCTATACCGGGCATATGAGCATCCATCAAAATAACATCAGGGTTCAGTTTCTCCGCCTTCGTCACCGCGTCCAAACCATCCACAGCCTCTCCGATCACATCTATGTCAACTTGGGGCTCAAGTATGCTCTTAAGTCCCTCCCTGACTACTTCATTATCATCAACTAGCAGCACTTTTATCTTTTCCATATTATCTCCCTATATCAATGCTTGCACTCTCTCCGGCGTGATTCAACTCCTTAAACAATCACCTTACTTTAAGTTTACCTTCTTAGCTCAGTTTCACAATCGGGAGAGTGGCCAGTTTCACATACATAAAACGATTGACCTTAAAATCAACCTTTTCTCCGATGTAAACTAATACTTTAGTATGATTAAAGACGGATTATGCCTTTCTTAAGAGCGTGAGTTACGGCTTCGGTGCGGTCGTTCACTCCCAATTTTTGAAAAATATTAGCAATATGCGTCTTCACCGTACTCTGAGCAATGCTCAGTTGAGCACTAATCTCTTTATTAGCCGCACCTTTAGCCATAAGTTGCAATATTTCCAGCTCCCGCCCGGAAAGCCCCTCACCAGATGGTGTCCCGCGAGACAGCTCGGAGAAACGGTCGAGTAACTTTGACGCCACCACTGGCTGAATAAGCGATTCGCCCCGATAAACGGCTCTTATTGCCTTGAATAAATCTTCTCTCGGAGCATCTTTAAGGAGATATGCCCGAGCACCAGCTTCGATACCACTAAATATATATTCGTCATCACTATAGGTAGTTAGGATTATGAATTTAACATCAGGCATCGTTGACTTTATCTGGCGTATAGCTTCCACGCCGTCCATCTCCGGCATCCGAAGGTCCATAAGCACTACATCCGGGCTCAACTCCTTGGTTTTATTCACCGCATCCATCCCGTCTTTAGCTTCTCCAACCACATCAAAGTCAACCTCTCTGCTCAACATGGCAAACAACCCCTCCCTAACTACTGGATGGTCATCAACAATCAGAATCTTTATAGCTCCCACTACGAAACCTCCTTGCTGGTAGGAATAACTACTCTAACCAGCGTTCCTTTACCTCTTCTGCTCTGTACTTCAAACGTACCTCCTAAGCCTCGAGCACGTTCTCTCATACTTATCAACCCGAAGGTATCCCGCTTCTTTTCAGCATCTGCTGTTCTTGGCCTAAAACCAACGCCATTGTCACGAATGTTTAACCCCACCGCCGATTCATCAAACGTCAGACTTACCTCCACTTCAGTAGCCTTGGCATGCCTCCTCACATTGGTCATGGACTCCTGGAAAATGCGAAGAAGACCTGCTTCTATCTCAGGTGGTAGGTCACGCCTTATACCAGAAATACTGAACCCCACATTCACCCCGATGCTTTGACGGAATTTATCTACCTCCTGTTTGATCGCCTCAACTAAAGGCAGCTGTTCCAAAGCCTGAGGTCGCAGATTCCATACCGACCGCCGGGCTTCAGCTAGGCTTCTTCGAGCCAAGCTTCGAGCTTGGTTTAAATGCCGCTCCGCTGCTGAGCTATCCTCACCCAATGCTTGCTCAGCTGCCTCAAGCTGTAGAATAATGCCGCTGAACCCTTGAGCCAGTGTGTCATGAATTTCTCTTGCCATGCGGTTCCGTTCCTCCATCACCGCTATCTGACGTGTCTCCTCATAAAGACGAGCATTCTCAATAGCTACAGCTAACTGGTCAGCCAGTGTCTGGACAGTGAACAAATCAGCTTCGCTAAAAGCATCGACTTCCGTGCTCTCAACATCCAGAACTCCAAGAACATTGTTTCCAATCTTGACGGGAACGGCAAGCTCAGACTTGGTTTCTCTCAATGCTTCTACAGCGCGATACCTGGAATCATCACTTACATCATTTACCAGAATTGGCTCACCGGACTGAGCTACCCAGCCAATTATACTCTCCTCATCGACTTCCAGCGGTACCCCGACTGGTATAACCCCCTTCTGCCCGCTCAGACACAGTGCTTTAAGCGTAAGTGCACCAGAGCCAGGCTCCAATAGAAAGATATTGACATTGTAGTAATTAAAAGTCTCGCGGAGCAGGTTGCCTACATACGGCAATAATTCATCAAGGTTCACGATGGAACTGATCTTACGACCAACCTCGTTGATGGTACGTAACTGCTCCGCTCGCTGTCGCTCTTGCTTGGTTCGCTCCACGACCTTCTGTTCCAAGCCAGTATAAGACTCCTTTAACGCCTTAGCCATTTCATTAAATTGTTCAGCCAATTGCTGGATTTCATCACCAGTTTCAGCCTTAATACTATAGTCGAGCTCACCCTTGGCTATAACCTCAGCGCCCTTGGTCAGAGCCCGTATCGGTCGGGTAATCGCCCCTGCTAATAAAAATATAACCGCAGTTGCAATAAGAATCATGCCGCCGAAAACACCGGTGAAAATCCACTGCGCTTTCTCTACCTCATCATCTATGGATTGAATAGTATCCTGAACTGTGGCGGTTATATCCTCTTCTAACCCTTCGGCAGGCGCAGAGTATTCGTCAATATATGTAGATGCAGCTGCCACAAGGTTCGTACCTTTTACAGGTATACAATGCATATATTTTACCCTGACCTCCCCTTTTTCATCTTCCCAGTCGTAATAGCCTGAGGCGTTTCCTTTAAAACTCCTTTCTACGATAGACGAGAAGTAAACAGGTTCACCACCCACTTTAAATAAGTTGACACCTATCATATTAGGGTCGGCACTAAAATAGACTGCGCCAGCATTATCGTAAACCATCGTAGACCCGGTCTGCCCAACACTTTGCACCGCTATACCCGCCAGCTCCTTATCCCCCTTCATTTCAGAAGTGCTTAAGCCTAGATGGTACCGAAGAAATATCTCTATCTCGTTGGCAACGTTCAGTGCCCGCCGCTGTATCAACCTCCTGCCCAAGTCCTCCAATGCGGCAATGCTCTTACGCGCAACATCCTCCCCCATGGTAGCGCTATTCTGTGTGGCAATGTAGCTGACCTGATATATGGTACGAAATGCCAGTGAGCTGATAACACCCAGCGAGATAAAAGATAGAGCTAAAAAAAAGATAAGGATTTTAGCCCTAACACCAAACCTTATCTTCATCCTATCTACCAACCTCCATATTTTCTTCTACCCTTTGCACAGCCTCCCATATCAGCCTTTCTCCATAATCGAGCAGGACTTTCTCACACTCC
>JADHXB010000049.1 GCA_016783155.1 Dehalococcoidia bacterium | reverse complement strand
AGCTGTGCTAGAGCCGGAAGCCCCTTTCTAGCTCCAACTTCCTTTATGGCAAAGCTGGACATTATATCACCAAGCAAGCCGCATTCCTCAAGCCTCTTGCCTTTGAGAAAACCGAAAAGAAATCCGGCAGCGAAGGCATCTCCGGCACCTGTGGTCTCCAAAGGCGATTTAGGGCTTATTTTTTCGGACTCAACCTCATATTCTTTCTTGCCGTCATAGATATGGGCGGTAACCATCATGCCTTTGCCCTTCGCTATACCTTTGCCCAGGGTTGCGACAACAATCCGGCAGCCTGATTTCACAAGTTCCCTAGCTCCAGCCTTGAAACCTTTGCCTGTCAGCCGCTCGATTTCCTCACGGTTAATGAAGACGATGTGAGCTCTCTTCAGCAAAGGAACTAAGGCTTTCAGACCTCTGGCAACATAGAACGTTCCCGGAGCCAGGCTTACCGTTACAGAAGTTGGCAGCTTTTCCGTAACATCAACCTGAAGGTTAAACTGCCTGTCATCGGCGAAGGAAGACAGGTGCACCATCTGAGCCCGGTTTAAATAAGCTAAATCTATATCCTCAGTACCGAGCAGGTTATTAGCCCCGGGGGATACATATATGCCTCGTCCCCCCAGCCTATCGCTGAGGCAGATTGTTGCGCCTGTCCTTTCTTCCTGTTTGATTCTAATTTGACTGGTATCTACAGCAACAGCCTTGAAATCTTTGATAAGCTCCTCCCCAACGTCGTCAATACCAACAGCCCCAACAAATCCTGCTTTAACGCCCAGTTTAGCCAATCCGTAAACAGTATTAGCCGCCGAGCCGCCGGGGAGAGATTCAATCCCCCCTACCAGCTGTTCCCCATCAACAACAAGCTCATCGACCCTGTACAGGTGGTCGATGTTCATCGCTCCAAAGCCAACTATATCAATCGAAGCCATGTGAATTCAGCCTAGTGCCGCTGCCTCTTCTCGAACAACACGGCGAATTCTCTTGTGAATCTCGAGAGGAGCTGCAACATCCTCAATCCCAGCCAGCCAGTGAAAGTGCTCTCTGTCGCCCTTTCCGCCAGCCTTTTCCTTTCCCTTGACCAGTTTTTCTACCGCTGAGCGTTTGCCTTTCTTCCAAGCGTCAAGGACAGGCAGCAGGTCATAAATATGTGTGGATGCCAGGCCCATAGTAGCATGGGGCAGTGCATACTCGTTAGCATTGAATGCGATAGCCAGACCCCCAGCCTGGTCAACTGCCTCGAGCATCTTGAAATCGGTGATGCTATCACCCACCACTATCCAGTTTGATAAAGGTTGACCTTTTGCCTGAGCAAAACGTTCCAGCGCTTCTACCTTTCGTTGCCCTCCCACGGGTCTCACCTGCTCCAGGAGCGAACCCAAACTGGTCTTGGGCAATTCTTTCCAGTAAAAACGGTCGAGCTGTTTCTTAATCCAGTCGTCATCAACCAGTAAAGCGCTCAAGATGTTTTTCTCTATCGTTTCCAAGGGGCGAAAATCCTCCTTATTTAACGTCCGGGAGATTTTATCTAAAGGGAAGGAGGTGCAGGCAACATTCTGAGAAAAGATATCCAGCCTGTGCGCTATATGCAAAGCATACTGCTCATAGCTGGTGCTGATGCAGAATACGTTCCAACCACGGAGACTGAGACGGGAGAGCAGTAACATAGCGCCACCGGTTAAGGTTGCCTTCCTCGCCAGTGCGGAAATGTCTGTCTCCTTTATCTTGTGATAGACCAGGAACGGTGCGATAAGAGCCAGGGTATCACCGGGCTCGTAGCCTGCTTTGCCTTCCAGAGTTAATAAATCATCATATCGACTGATGGTCTCGAAAAGCTTGCCGCCACCAGGGAAAAGCTTCATAAGCTCAAAGGCATTGTCCTGAGTAGCTAACGGACCTTCGAGATCGAAACAGATTACACTCATCTTGACTCCACTGCTCTATCTACCTCATCGGTCAGGTCATACCCCGATATCGGTTTTCCAGAACGGTCGAATATCTTGCCGGCTTCTATTTTAACTTCACCTCGACTGAAGACGCTCAAGGTCGATACGATAAGCGGGAATTCTCTGGCCAGTCCATGCTGGCGGATGAGCTTGAAAAGTGTATTGTTCTCACCCTGTTCCTTTTTTATCGCAGCTATAGGGCTATTGTCTATTTCCCGCCAATATCTGTCGAATGGCTCACCCCTGATGGGATAAGTGCAATGAGTTATTACCGGACCCCTGTCCAGTTCCGGCGTTACCAGATGCATCATAACTCCGGACTCTGCAGCTTTATCCTCCATCAGCACCCAGATTACCTCTTGCCAGCTACCTTTAGGCCCCCCGGGGACTGCTGGATGCAGGTTAATCATATCATATCTGTGGCACATGTCTTTCCCGACGATGAGCATATAGCCAGCAAGAACGCATAAGTCCTGTTTGAAGCCCTGCAGTCTCTCCATGACCTGTCTGTCATATTCGAGGCGCCACTTCGGTAGAGTTTCACCCTCCGCCTTGTCTGCTACATGCTGCATAGCCTCAAATTTCTTCGATGAGAAGCAAATCAGCGGGATATGATAGCTTTGAACCAAGTCAAAGAATAAGTCGCTCTGTTTCGCTTCGCCTGGCTCTCGATTGCTGAAGACGAAGGCAATTGTGCCCTCAATTTCACCGGTTTGAACCTTGCGGTGCACAACCTGCAGAAGCTGTCTTGCTGCTTCATCCCTGCCGGTGGAAAACCAAGCGATGGTTAACAATGGAGCCTCCTCTCTAGGACAAGCGCTTCTTCAATCTAACCCAGGTATTGGCAAAATGGACAGTTGGGCTTGATTTATTGCCAGAAATCTTTCCCTGAGCCAGGGAAGCCAGAAATTCGTCTTTACCATTGAATTCCGGCATTTCAACGCAGGCATTGCCTATCTCGGAAAGCGTATGAGCATCGCTGCCGGCGCTGGCAAGCTTGCCATATTTCTGTGCCATCTGCCACGCTCTGGTTGAACTGCCTGGGAAAAGGCTACGGGCATTAAAGACCTCGATGATGTCAACTTCCGACATTATGTCTTCGAAAACCTGGTTTCTAAAAACTGAGAAACGTAACCTGTCACACGGATGCGGAATGCATACCAGCCCACCCTGATCTTTGATCTGAGCTACGGTTTCTTCCGCGGACAATTTGCTAGGTATCTCCTGGCTAAGAAACATCCCGATGATCTCACCGTCCAAAGTCAGGATTTCCTCACTGGCGATAATCGGGAAAGGTGCCATTTCTTTCATCTTTAGAGCTCCTGCAATAGCATTATGGTCAGCTACCGCCAGGCAGTTGATGCCGACTTCTAGACAACGTGCGATTATCTGCTCCAGGGACATGGTGCAATCCATAGAATAGGCGGTATGAATATGAAGGTCAGCCTTTATCAAAGGTCAGCTTACCCTCTCCAGATATTCCCCGGTGCGGGTATCTACCTTGATAGTGTCACCGTTATTTATGAAAAAGGGCACCTTAATAGTAATGTCTGTCTCCATTTTGGCTGGTTTGCTGCCAGCAGAGGCGGTATCACCCTTGAAGCCGGGGCCTGTTTCCACGACCTTAAGCTCCACTGAAACAGGCAATTGTATCCCCACGGATTTGCCTTTATGTGTCAATATTTCCAGGTTCGCCCCGTCTTTCAAATAGTTCAGCGCCTCACCAAGCATTGATTTATCAACAGCTATCTGCTCGAAAGTCTTAGTATCCATAAAATGATAAAGGCTGCCATCATTATAAAGATACTGTACAGGGCAGCGCTCGAGAAAAGCCCTGGTAAATGTCTCACTGGCCTGGAAGGAGCGTTCAGTGTTATGGCCAGCGCGAACATCACGAAGTTTCAGCCGAACCTGTGCTGAGCCTCGTCCCATCTTAATATGCTGATAATCAAGAACCTGATACAACTGCCCATCCAGTTCAATAGTTATCCCTCTTTTTAACTCTCCGGCGTCTATCATAAGGTGACTGCCCTCCTAACAGATGTTTGCTATCTTATCCGCCCTGGTAAGAGCTTTGATTTTACCGTTCTCCATTGCAACTGTATCTTCAATTCTAACCCCACCCCAGCCAGCAATATAAATTCCAGGCTCTACAGTAAAAACCATGCCATCAATCAGCAAGTCCGACGAATTAGGCCCAAGCCGTGGTGATTCATGAGCCCCTAAACCGACACCATGTCCTAATCCATGCCCAAAGGCATCACCATAGCCTGCCTGTTCCACAACCGTTCTGGCTAATCGGTCAGCCTGGTCTCCACTGATACCAGATGTAATTGCAGCCAAAGCGGTTAGTTGTGCACCCAAAACAATATCATAAATTTTAGAAAAAGTCTTGTCTGCATCACCTAGAAAAAAAGTTCGGCTTAAATCACTGCAGTAACCATTCACCCGCGCTCCCAGGTCAATCACTACAGGCTCATTCTCAAGGATAACTTTCTCAGAGGGCTTGGCATGGGGCAAAGCCGCATTGGACCCGGAAGCCACGATAATATCGAAGGGCATAGGTTCACTGCCACTCTCTCGTAGGAACCTCTCCAATTCCCAGGCTATCTCCTTTTCGCTCACACTAGGACGGATAACCGATTTAGCGTGCTCAAACGCATCATCAGCTAATTTAACTGCTTCAGCTATGAACTCTATCTCTTCGGGCTCCTTCACAGCGCGAACTGACTCCACAAGGCCGCTGGTCGGAATAAGTTGAATTTGGCAGCCGCCATCGCCTGCCGTCTTACACAGCTGCTGGTAAATAGCAAAGGGGACCTGGTCAGCTTCAAAGCCTACTTTTTTGAATCCTGAATCTGAGGTCAATTTGGGTAACCAATTTGCCAAGTCGCCCTTCACGTGGACGACATCAAAATCAGGCGCTTCTTTCTTGGCTTGCTCTACATAGCGAAAGTCAACGGCTAGAAAAGCATCGCTAGCTGAAATCAGCAGCCAGCCTGCTGAGCCGGTGAAACCGGAAAGATAACGCCTGTTCTCCGGCTGAGAAACTAGGAGAACATCTAACTCCTGCTGTGCCAAATTCTGCCGTAATCTTTGCAGGCGGCTCACTCTTACGTCTCTTTCTTCAGCTCTCCGACTAAAGTTCGCAGCGCCTCGACATACCCCAACCAACCCAATCCGCTGATTTGCCCTTTAGCAGTGGAAGCAATAACTGATTTCGCCCGCCACTTCTCACGAGCATAAATATTAGATAGATGAACTTCAATGACCGGCAACCCACTATCATCCAGAGCATCCCGTAAGGAAAAACCATAATGGGTGAGCGCCCCGGGATTTATGATTATGCCGCTGGCTTCTACAGAATGCTGCTGGATAAAGTCAATAAGTGCCCCCTCACTGTTAGACTGAAAGCTAATTATTTCTACACCCAGGCTTTTGCCTTCCTTGCCTAAAAGGGCTTCAATTTCTGCCAGTGTTTTATCTCCGTAGATGGCTTTATTCCGCTTACCCAACATATTAAGGTTCGGTCCGTTGATAACCATGATTTTCATGATGCCGCTCCTGTTTTTTCTGATTCATCCAGTTTATCCTTGTATTCGCAAGCAGTACATTTCACCCAGCCGTCACGGTATATAATCAGCATTTTGCCACACTGAGGACAGGACTGTGGAACTGGCCTGCGATTAACTGCGAATTTGCACTGCGGGAAACCGCTGCAACCATAAAAAATACGCCTTTTCTTGGTTGTCCTCTCTATTAATTCTTTTCCACACTGCGGGCAGGAAACACCAGTTTTGACAACGAACGACATTGTCTTTTTGCAATCAGGATAGCCAGTGCAGGCCAAAAACTTGCCAAACCGCCCTGTCTTCAATACCATGGGACGCCCACAATCAGGACAGATTTCCTCCGTTGGCTTGGCAAGCCTAACCTTTTCTATCTTCTCCGCAGCCTGATTCAGCGTTTCCTCAAAAGGCGTATAGAAGTCTCTTAGAACAGGTACCCATCTCTTCTCACCTTGAGCAATCTCATCCAGCTCCTCCTCAAGCTGAGCAGTGAAATCCAGGTCGACAATTTTGGGGAAGTGCTGGGTCAAGATGTCATTAACAACCAAGCCTATTTCGTCGGGGCAAAGCTTACCATTTTCCTTATACACATAGCCTCTTTCCTGAACAGTGGATATAATCGGAGCGTAAGTGCTGGGACGTCCGATTCCTCTTTGTTCCAGCGCCTTTATCAACGTAGCTTCAGTATAGCGAAACGGTGGCTGGGTAAAACATTGCTCCGGAAAGAGAGCCAGTAACAGTAATTTGTCGCCAACTTTCAATTCAGGTATGGCGATTGCCTTTTCCTCTTCTCCATTCTCATCTTTCCCCTCACTATACAAAGTCATGAACCCTGGAAACTTGACCACAGAGCTGGTTGTCCTAAGCAGATATTCCTTTTGGAGTTCAGGACATGTTGCATTTATTTCCACAGTGGTGATATCTATAGAGGCTGCCGCCATCTGGCTTGCCACCATCCGCTTCCAGATAAGCTCGTATAGCTTAAGTTGCTCTGACTTAAGGTAAGAGCGGAGATGGGCAGGTTCCCGGTGAATCTTTGTCGGTCGAATAGCTTCATGTGCCTCTTGTGCCCATTTGCCCCTCTTGGCAAAAGAACGCGGATGCGAAGGCACAAAACGAGCACCATATTTACTGGCAATAAAATCTCTGGTCTCAGCTACAGCACCAGCAGCTACATGCGTTGAATCGGTGCGCATATAGGTAATCAGCCCTACCGGACCCTCTTCGCCCAGAGGTATACCTTCATAAAGTTGCTGGGCAATCATCATAGTGCGTTTAGCGGTAAACCGCAGCTTACGCCAGGCTTCCTGCTGCATAGTGCTGGTGATAAACGGCGGCGCCGGTTGACGAACTGCCTCTTTTACAGCTACCTTCTTAACCGAATAATCGGCTTTCTTCAGTTCATCTTCAATCCTGCTGGCTTCCTGTTGATTGGGTATCTCCAACTTTTTGCCATCTGACAGACCTATAAATAATGCTCTGAAACCGGACTTTTTAGCTTTCGGCAAGCTCTTAGCTAATTCAGCTTCGATAGTCCAGTACTCTTTTCGAACGAAATTCTGTATCTCCCGCTCCCGGTCGACAATTATTCTCAAGGCTGCTGATTGAACCCTGCCTGCAGAAAGCCCTCTTTGCACCTTCCGCCACAACAACGGACTCAGTTTGTAGCCAACCAATCTGTCTAAGACACGGCGCGCCTGCTGGGCATCGACTAAATTCATGTCAATAGAGCGAGGATGAGTAAAAGCCTTTTCTACTGCCTCCTTGGTTATCTCGTGAAAGACAACCCGGTGGATAGGCAGTTTCCTCTTACCTAATTTAATGGCCTCGACCAGATGCCAGGAAATCGCCTCCCCTTCACGATCAGGGTCAGTGGCTAGATAAACCGCTGAGGCATCTTCTGCCGACTTCTTCAACTCGCTGAGCACCTTTTTTCTCTGCTTGATAGTGACATATCTGGGAGTGAAGTCATTGGCTATATCTATGCCCAATTCGCTTCTGGGCAGGTCACGCACATGCCCCAGAGTTGCCTTAATAGCATAACCTGTGCCCAAGATCCTGCCTATAGTCCTTGCTTTGGCTGGTGATTCAACAATAACAAGTTTCACTGCCATAATTACCTTGCCGTTTGATATTCCTCTTTCATTTCTCTGAGCAACGCATAGTTCATGCCACCGACATGCTTCACCATCCCTTTAAGCTCCATCATGGTTAGAGTACTGCTAACCAGAGCCGCCGCTAGACCACTATTGCGACAGAGTTCATCAATATGAGTTGACTCATGGCTTAGTTGCTTCAACAATAGTGATTCAGTCTCATCGGCAGGCAGAGGCTCTTTCATCTCCAGTTGTTGCGCCATTATAGCTAAATTCAGCTCCTCCAAAACATCAACATGGTTCCGGACCAGCTTTGCTCCTTCCTGAATAAGGTGATTCGTCCCCCTGCTGGCTGGAGATAGAATACTTCCCGGGACAGCGAAGACCTCTCGGTTCTGCTCCAGCGCCTGATTAGCCGTGATTAAGGCTCCACTCTTTTCACCGGCTTCCACCACCAGTACGCCAAGGCTCAACCCGCTCATAATCCGGTTGCGTCTGGGGAAATTATCAGCTTTAGGGCGAGTGCCCAGCGGGTATTCACTTATCAAAGCACCGTGCTCCATAACCTCACGAGCCAGCTTGGCATTCTCCGCCGGGTAAACAACATCCAATCCGCAAGCGAAGACAGCAATAGTCCTGCCGCCGGATTCAATCGCAGCACGATGAGCTACAGAGTCAATCCCTTTAGCCAGACCACTAACAATAGTGATTTTATTTCGAGCCAGGTCACTCACAATCTCCTCAGTGACTTGTCGCCCGTAGACGGTAGCCCGCCGGGTGCCAACTACAGCCAGACAGCATTCATCTTCGGGCAACAAGTTGCCCCTGATATAAATCACCGGCGGGTAATCATAAATTTCCTTCAGCCTCTGGGGATAGGCAGGTGAATCACAGGTGAGCACCTTCACTTTATACTGCTTCAATCCGTCCATTTCGGCATCTAAAGAAATCCTGGGCCTCAAATCCACGATGGTAGCAGCAGTTTTTGAATCAAGCCCAGCCCTTTTTAGCTCGCCGGCCGAGGCTTTCCAGGCATTCTCTAGGGTGGTGAAATGCTCCAATAGATGTGAGATTTTCACCCGACCGATGCCGGGTATCTTGGAGAAGCCTACCCAATATTTCAGCTTATCTGCACTCGTCATCTGAGTTGAAGCATTGTAGCATAGGCAGAAAAGGCAAACAAAAATCAGGAGACAAAGCTCTTGTTAAAGACTTTGTTACAAATAACCCTTGAGGTCTTGACTTAGCCCTGTGTCTTAAATTACTCTTACACTTTTACCGCTTGCCTATTAGTTTCCGTATTTTAGGTAAGGCATCTCTGGCTGCTTGGTATCCTATCAGAATGGCTTCTTCTCCCCGGTGGAACTCAAATGCTTCTAGACGGCTGATATCGGGGCTTATGAGTATGTCCGCCTTTAGCATCCTTGTCTTCATCATCTCGTATTCCATGATATAGAGCGACTGAAGCAAAGTGTTGAATATATTGGGCACCTCAGCCGCCTCGTCTTCTCCTGATGGTCTGGCAGCGCTCCTGCTCTTTCGTGGCTCAACGAGAACATTCACGGCGATAACGAACTTCGCTCCCATTTCCCCCAGAACATCAGCTGGCACAGGGTTAACCAGACCACCATCGACCAGGCACCTGCCTTCAAAGGTTACAGGTACGAATATGCCCGGAATTGAGATACTGGCTCTAACAGCTTGTATTACTGAACCTTTTCTGATTACGATCTCCACACCTGTATTAACGTCGGCGGCTACTGCTGCGAACGGTATTTTTAAGTCTTTGAACTCAACATCGCCAATCAGGGAATGTAGAAGTATTTCTATCTTCTGACCACGAATAAGTCCTTTCCCCAGAAAGCTGAGCTTGGGGTCCAGCAGGCGGGCTAACTGCCGCCATCCCGTATTTATGGCTATCTCCTCGACTGCAGATATATCACCGTCATTGGCAAAGCAGGCTCCCACCATCGCACCCATGCTTGTGCCAGCCACCATATCAATGGGAATTTCTGCCTCCTTTAAGGCTTTCAGCACACCAATGTGAGCCAAGCCTCTGGCAGCACCACTGCCTAAAGCTAAGCCGATTTTGGGAACTCTACGCCTGAAGAATCTCATCTAGGGGGACATCATCCACGTGGATGGCAGAAATGCCAAATACATACTGGCGGAGAGGGTGGGATTCGAACCCACGGTCGCCAATGGCGACACGCGCTTTCCAGGCGCGCCTGATAGTCCACTCCAGCACCTCTCCAATGCCTGGCGGAGAGGGTGGGATTCGAACCCACGAGGCTTATCGCCCACCGCTTTTCGAGAGCGGCTCCTTAAACCACTCGGACACCTCTCCATACCTGTAACATTATACAATTACTTTCTTTGAAGGCAAAGTTGGATTACACAAAAGTATCTACAGGCATTGCTCCTGCATCCAGGGCAGAGAACTTACATAGTCGGACATTTTACAAGAAAAAGTGTTTTATGGTATTATTTCGCTTTGGCATTTGCCGATTGAGCATTATCTACAGAGGAATGATGATACCAGAATTTGAGGCATTGAGATGATAGACGCTTTGTGGATAGTTCTTCTGGGAATGGCAATCGTCTTCGCCGTGCTGGGGCTACTGCTTGGCGCCATGACCTTACTCAACAAATTGATCAGGCCTAGAGAGAAGGATTAGACA
>JADHXB010000006.1 GCA_016783155.1 Dehalococcoidia bacterium | reverse complement strand
ATATCGCTGGAAAATAATAGCGGCAGCCGCATTTTGTTATTTGATTTTTGCGGTTGTACTCCAGAGCATCCCGCCTATTTTGGGAATTTTAATTGACATGTTTCATATTTCCTACGCCGAGGCTGGTGTGCTTATGAGCCTGGCTTTATTTCCGGCAATTGTCCTTTCTATCCCCGGTGGATTGCTGGTGGACCGCTTCGGTGTCAGGATAACGGGCACTGTGTCACTGGCAATTATGATGCTGGGAACAGTTATAGTAGCTATGGGAAATAGCTACTTGGTGTTGAGTCTTGGCCGTCTGATAGTTGGACTGGGGGCGACAGGTGTAGTGGTAGCACTGCCAAAGATAATCACGGCATGGTTCGCCGGGCGTGAGATAGGACTGGCGATGGGAGTATACCACACCGCTTTCCCGCTGGGTACCATACTGGCACTGAACTTTGCTGGCATTTTAGCCTATGGTCTGGGATGGCAGGTGCCAATCTGGGGCAGCGCTGTTTTATGTGCCGTCGCTTTGCTGCTGTTTATTAGTTTTATCAGAGATAAAAAGGGCGAGCAATCGGAAACGCTAGAATCGAGCAATCTGCTTGGTGCAATAAAGGAAGCCGGATGGAAAATATGGTGTGTTGGTATAGCATGGGCGTTTTTTGCCGGGTGCACAATTTCATACTTCACCTATGCACCGGATTACTTTATCAGCAGTGGTAAAGACGTTGCTCAGGCTGGCCTCATTGCCAGCGCTCCCATGTTCGGGTCCATTGTACTGGCAGCGCTGGTAGGCAAGCTGGTTGATCGAATAGGTAAAAAATGGCTGTTCGCAGTAATCGGCTTAGCAGGAATAGCCCTGATGCTGTTTCTGATTCCCCGGTTTACAAACCATGCTGCTCTGCTGGCCGTTTCTATGGGGATATTTATAGCACTGTTTACTCCAGCATCATTTGCCATGCCTGCCGATATCGTTCCTGAGCGAGTTCGTGGCGTCGGCTTCGGCATTATATTAACCTGCCAGGGTTTCGGTAATGTATTGGCCCCTGCTCTCGTCGGCCTCCTTCGAGATATTACCGGGAATTACTGGTGGAGTTTTGCAGCAATGTTCGTCATGGCTTTGCTAGGCATTATTCCCATAGTGGTAATAGCGGCTTGTAGAAAAACGAAAAGGTGAACCGACAGCCAGCACACCAGGCGCCGTGGACTGCATCCCTATGGTTGGGCAGATTGCTGCAGAACAAGAGGTTTAGAATGGTACTTTGGTTATAATGCTAAGATGGAGATTCCCAAGGACACTTAGTCTTCTATGCCGTAGTCGTGGAGGCAGTCTATGAGGTCCTGAACGGTAACGATTTTATCGGTATCTTCGTCTGATATCTCCAGCTTTCGTCCCGGCCTGCTGAATTCCTGTTCGATGGCTGTGATAAGCTCGGCTAAATCCGGGGGGTCAATATTGAGGTCGTCAACGAAGGATGCTGAAGGCTCTATTGATTCCTCGTCAACGCCGAGTTGCTCCGCAATCATTTTCTTAAGCTTTTCTGAAATGAGTGCCATTCGTTTCCTCTCGAGATTCAGGCTTGCTCAGTTCCCTCAATCCCTTTTTGTTGTTCCCCTTGCTGTATACAGGCAGTAACTACTGAACCCAAAACCCCGTTGATAAATTTTTTAGAAGCATCACTACCAAAACTCTTAGCCAGCTCAACGGCTTCATTAATAGCCGCTTTAACCGGAACTCTATTATCGAATAAAATCTCAAAAATGGCAAGGCGGAGAATATTTCTGTCTATGGTGGCTATTTGATTGACGGGAAAGGAGGGAGCGAACCTTTGAATCACATCATCTATGTCCTTCTTGTTCTGAAGAACCCCGTTAACCAGGCTTCTGGTAAAATCGGCGGCTTCATCAGGCAGGGCTTTTTCTTTCAGTAAGCGAGTCAGAATCTCCTTCGGCTTGTGAGTAGAACAGTCAAGCTCGTAAAATGTTTGTAGGGCAATAATCCTGGCCTTACGTCTAAATCCAGTCATTCTGATATTAATTCCTCAAGACATAGATGGCAAGTAACGCCATTTTTTGCCTTGGGTGGTTGTGGTGGCAGGTTGAAGAATTGCCTTGATTTACAATGTGCTTCCTGGATTGTGGGTCGACCTTTTGGAAATCGTGACGGATATAATCGATAAATAGGCTGAGGGCATTGGAGATTAAGGTGGATTTCTTGACGCAGTTATCACAGGTGGTAGTGGTTCTGTAGGGTGGGCTGCGTTTCAGCATCTTGGCTATTCGCACCCTGAGTTCTAACAATCTGATTAAGCGCAGCCCATACATTATGGTGTGCCAGTTGTTATCCTCTGCGCCAGCTTGTTATTTCACTGATGGTTTGAGCGCTGCTGATGTTAAAGGTCTGTGCTCCGGGGCTGATTCGCTTAATCAACTTGGTCAGTGCCTCACCAGGCCCCATCTCAAAGAAGGTGGTTACTCCTCGGGCGATCATATTTTCAATAGATTGCTGCCATTGAACTGGGCGGACAATCTGGCTAACCAGCTCCTCCTTTATCGCTTCCAGGTCGGTAAGCGGCTGGGCAGTAGCATTAGCCACAACCGGAATTGATGGTTTATTGAAGGTAAACTCGGAAATGGCATTTCTTAATCTTGTTATGGCTGGCTCAATAAGCGAGGAATTGAAAGGCCCGCTTACTCTTAGGGGTATAATGCGGCGAGCCCCTTTTATCTGCGCTAGCCTCTTGGCTTTGGTCAGGCTTTCCTGAGTGCCGCTGATGGTGACCTGGTCCGGAGCGTCTATATAGGCAATCTCAACACCTGTGGAGAAGCAGATGTTCTTGAAGACTTCTATATCCAGGCCGGCCATAGATACCATGCCGCCGGCTGTTCTCTGCCCGGCTTCGTTCATTAATCGTCCTCTCTCGCGAATCAAGCGCACGGCATCAGACAGACTGAGAGCACCAGCAGCTACCAGAGCTGCGTAGGTGCCCATGTCATGTCCAGCGACGAAGGTTGGCTCTGGTATGCCATTGTTGCTAACCTCCTGAGCTGCTCTCAGGCAGGCAATGCTTGTGGCTAATACGGCTGGCTGGACATTGACGGTCTGCTTGAGGTCGTCTTCAGGGCCTTCAAAGCATAGATGCGACAGAGGGAAACCCAAAGCTTTGTCAACTTCATCGAAAACTTCCCTGGCTGAAGAGTAATGAACATAAAGGTCTAAACCCATGCCTACAGAATGAGATTCCTGTCCGGTGAAAACATAAGCGACTTTTATTGCTTCTACCATGTTTCCTCCTTGTAATTCAAGTTCACTAAGGGGGCAATCATTTTCTTTGCCTCACTTGTCCAACATTTTTCCGCGCCGGTTATGTCTCCAAGGCTAGGAATCATTGGCCGGGTGTTTTCTTTGGGGCCTTAGTCTTAATCACTTCCCTTCCTGCATAGGTACCGCAGGTGGGACAGACATGATGAGGTAATTTGGGAGCATGGCATTGAGGGCAATCAACCAGTTTAGGGATGCTCAGGGCGAGGTGACTGCGCCTTTTCCCTTGCCGTGATTTTGCATATTTTCTCTTCGGTAACGCCATTTAGGTTTTACTTTCCCTCCCCAAGTGGATTAGTTTGGACCAGCGCTGGTCGTGGGCATGAGACGGACATTGGCAGGAGCCTTGATTAAGGTTATGTCCGCAGGATGGGCAGATTCCAGCACAGTCTGGACGGCAAAGCGGCTTGATCGGCATAGTCAGCAAGGTATATTGGCGTATTATTTCGCTTAAGTCCAGCATGTGGCTCTCGTCTATATTAATATTATCGGTCTGATCAGGTGAAGATAAACCTTCGGAAGTACTTACGCTAGGGAGACATTCCTCGTTAAAGTCATAGTTTACATCATAGTCAATCGGTTTGAGGCACCGACTGCAAATTCCTGTCACGCCTGCTGTCATCTCAGCTTTAGCCATGATACCGCGATTGGTGCGGATTAAGGTTACCTCACCCTTAACAGAATTTATGTCGTCCGTACCAAGGCTCTCGTCTATTTGGAAGCTACGGCTTGAGCCTGTTGGTTCCTTGAGTAACTGAGCAACGTTAATGTACATTTTGTCTTAAGATTTAAGAACTTGATTCATTATAAGTTGAGATATTTTTAAAGTCAAGCTAGTGTAATTATCGGCAGAGAATGGCTTGTATCCGATTGAACTTAGGTAGAATGTACCGGCCGCTTGGAGTATAATGGCTACTTGTGGGGGGGCAAGTCAAGGAGTGGTGAAAAAGACTTTGACAAAGGCGTCACTTAGGTCCGAGGTAAACAGGCAGGTAGAGCAGCAGCGTCAGGAACTCATTAAATTAAGCCTCAAGATTCATGCCAACCCCGAACTGGGTTTTGAAGAGAAGAGGGCATCGGCTTGGTTGACCGATTACTTGGCAGGAAACAGCTTTCAGGTGGAAAACGGTGTTGGGGGTTTAGCTACCGCTTTTAAGGCAGTTTATGGCAGCAATAAACCTGTAATCGCTTTGTTTGCTGAATATGATGCCTTGCCTGAAATTGGACATGCCTGTGGACACAATATAATAGCTGCTTCAGCGGTAGGAGCTGCTGTGGCTTGTAAATGCGTTATCGACAATTGTGGTGGAGCAGTTGTCGTTTTCGGTACACCCGCAGAGGAGCTTTTTGGTGGTAAAGTGCCCATGTTGAGGGAAGGTGTTTTTGATGGAGTTGATGTAGCTATGATAATTCACCCTGGGGCGCATAATGTGGCGACTGCTGAAGCGCTGGCCTGTATTGGCCTGGAGGTCGAATTCTTTGGCAAGGCAGTTCATGCTGCCGCCTATCCTGAACGGGGGGTAAATGCTCTCGAGGCTATGATTTTGTCGTTCAATGCTGTCAATTCGATTCGCCAGCATATCAAGGACAGGGCTCGGATTCATGGCATAATTACGCATGGTGGTGAGGCGGCTAATGTAGTCCCAGCATATTCAGCAGCTAAATTCCTCGTCCGTGCTACGGATGATGCTTACCTTGGTGAGTTGAAGCAAAAGGTTCTAAATTGCTTCGAAGGGGCGGCTCTAGCTACAGGTGCCAGATTGGATTATAGGTGGAGTGAGATAGTTTATGCTCCAATGAAAAATAACTTGGCCTTGGCGCAGCTATTTGCTCAGAACCTGGAATCTTTGGGTCGAAAGGTGGAACCTTTTGAACCTCACTTCGGTTTCGGTAGCACTGACATGGGTAATGTCAGTCAGGTTATACCTGCCATTCATCCCTCCGTTGCTATCGTTTCCCCCGACGTGCTACTGCATTCGGCAGATTTTGCCGTAGCTGCTGCCTCCGAGTCAGGTCATAATGGGCTGCTAGATGCAGCTAAGGCTCTAGCTATGACGGTTGTTGACCTTCTAAGTGAACCTCAAGCTCTAGCCGGGGTTAAGGATGAATTCTCAGGCTAGTTGTCTTAGGGCATGTGTTTTTAAGCTTTGCGCTGCGGCCAGCGGCTACTAGTCTGCAGCAAAAAAATTTTGGAATTTGCTGTTGAAACACCTTGCTAACGCTAGGCAAAATTTAGGCAGAAATTATAAAATATGGTTACAGCTTGCATCTTCTGGTATCCTTGGAAATTGTTAAACCAATTTCAATCTAGATAGGAGTTAGAGAATGAAGGTTATTTTTCTAAAGGATGCACCTAAGGGGAAGAGGGGGGAGATAAAAGAAGTTGCTGATGGCTATGCCAGGAACTTCCTTTTTCCTAAAGGCATGGCTTTACCGGCAACATCCTCGGCAATAAAGGCAGCTAAAGTCCTGTCTGATGAGAAGGGAGAGAGTCAGGCTCGCCAGCGTGAGGAACTGAGCAGGATAGTTCAGGAGCTGGAGGGGAAAGAATTACATTTCAAGGCTAAAGCAGGCACCAAAGGTCGCCTTCATGGTGCTATTACCACTGCTAGTATAGCTGGTGAACTTTCCAGTCTCGCTGGTTTCGAGATCGACAAGAAAAAAATTGAGCTAGAGGAGCCTTTGCATCATCTCGGCAGCTATGACGTAATTATTAACTTGGGCACAGGTACTGAGGCTAAATTTAAAGTTAAAGTGGTTATTGAGGAAGAGACGACTCAAAATGATTAGCGAAAACTCGCCCCCACATGATGTTGAAGCTGAAAAAGCAGTGCTTGGTTCTCTGCTTATTGATAGTGAGGGCATATTCAAGATTTCTAATTTCCTTAGGCCGGATGACTTCTTTACGCCGGAAAATCAGTGGGTTTATGATGTCTGTTTCAGCCTTTACCAACGTAATGAGGGCATAAATCAGATAACCGTAGCTCACGAACTAGCCCAGAAAGGCAGGCTAGAAGAGGCTGGTGGGGCTGCTTATTTAAGCCATTTGATCTCCATGGTACCGACATCCCTTCATATTGAGTATTACGGACAGATTGTGTCCAGATTGGCCGTAATGCGACGACTTATCAGCGCCGGTAGCCAGATTACTGCTCTTGGTTATGAAGCTGATTCTGAGGTTGATGTTGCTATAAATAGGGCGGAGGACATTCTGTTTAAGACAAGGCAGCGGCAAAGCCGTCAGGATTTTGTGCCTATTCGCCAGGTTCTCAGTCAGTATTTCGAAGAAGCTGGACCAGCTCAGCCTAGGGAAGAGGCGATTCCGCACGTCCTTACATACTTCGCTGCCATAGATGATATGTTAGGGGGGTTACAACGTTCTGACTTGATTGTTCTGGGTGCTAGACCAAGCGCAGGTAAGACTACTTTAGCTCTAAACATTGCCAGAAACACGGCTGTTAACCAGAAAGCCTGTGTGGCTATGTTTAGCTTAGAGATGTCTCGACAGGCGGTCGTCCAGCGCCTTTTGGCTAATGAGGCCAACGTAGATTCTAGAAGTGTCCGGTTGGGGACATATACAGAAAAACAAGAGAGAAGAATTATGGAAGCCAGCGGTATCCTCTCCGAAGCGCCGATATATATTGATGATTCACCCCAAATGCGGGTAGTGGAGATGCGAGGTAAGGCACAGCGACTTCATCGTGAGCACACTGTTGACCTGGTTATTGTTGATTATCTCCAGCTAATACAGGGAGAGTCAAGAAGGGAAGGTCGAGTACAGGAGCTGAGTGAGATAACACGCTCGTTGAAGGCACTGGCTCGTGAGATAGATGCACCTGTATTGGCTATTTCACAACTTAGCCGAGCTATAGAATGGCGAACATCGCACAAACCTCAACTTTCCGACCTCAGGGATAGCGGCAGTATCGAGCAAGATGCTGACGTGGTTCTATTTATCTCTCGTGATGCAATGTATTTCACTAAAGATGAATGGGGAAAAACTCATGACATGGGGATAGAGCCCTATGAAGAAGATAAGGCTGATATCATTATAGCCAAACATCGTAATGGTCCTACAGGTGAGGTCAAATTACGTTTTGATTCTAAGACAGCCAGGTTCGAAGATGCACAACCAGAGCTGGAAGCAGCTTAAGTATTGTGGGGATGAAGAAGCATGACTAAGAAACCGTTTTCTGGTTTTCCAGCAAGGGCTGAGGTTACTCCAATACCTAATTTATTCTTCACCGTGGTAATGCCGAAGATCGATGGTGTTGCCGAGCTCAAAACTATATTGCACGTTTTCTGGTTGCTCAGTCGTCGTCGTGGTTATCCTCAGTTTGTAACCTATAACGAGCTCTTGTCTGACCCTGTCCTTATTAGTGGTATAGGTGAAGGAACTAAACCCAAAGATGAGGTACTTCGTCTGGCGCTGGAACAAGCGGTGGAGCATGGTACCATGCTCCACCTGAGGCTTGACAGAGATGGGCAACCTGAAGATGTTTATTTCATTAATAGCGAAGCTGCGAAGGAGGCGATCAGTAAAATTCAGCAAGGCGATTTTCCCCAGTTGGTTTTGGCACACAGGAAAGGTGAGGTAGCGGAAGCTACGCCGCCGGACATTTTCAGCCTTTATGAACAAAACATAGGCATGCTTACGCCCATGATTGCCGAGGAGCTTCAAGAGGCAGAGAAGCTTTACCCGGCAGATTGGATTGAGAGTGCTTTTAAGGAGGCTGTTTCCTTAAATAAGCGTAGCTGGAAATATATTGCTCGTATTTTGGAACGATGGGCTGTCGAAGGTAAAGATGATGGAAAACCTCGGAGAGATTTTAAAAAAGAGGACGACCGCGAGAAGTACGTCAGGGGCAAGTACGGACACATGGTCAAGCGGTGAGTCGGTAGAAAAAAGCTCGTCTGACTCAGCTTGCCCAATATGTAAAGGAGCTGGTTTCGTACATCCTCTATCAGCTTCGGGACGTCCTGATTTCAGTCGAGTTGTGCCCTGCAAGTGCAGGCGTCAGGAGTTGAAAAGGGAGAAGCTGGCTCAACTTCAACGTTACAGTAATCTTGGTGTCTTGTCTCGGCTAACATTCGATAACCTCTTGCTGGCTGGCAGATATGATGAAACAGCATTACAGCAGAATTTCACGCGGGCCTACGAAGCTGCCAAATCCTTCGCCAGCGAGCCGGAGGGATGGTTGATCCTGGTTGGCCCGAGCGGTTGTGGTAAAACACATCTAGCCTGTGCCATCGCCAATTACCGACTGAGCCTGGAGCAGCCCGCTTTTTACATAGGTGCCGCTGACCTCCTGGACCACCTTCGGAATGCCTTCAGTCCCAGCAGTGATATTGCTCATGACGAATTGTTTGAGCGCGTGAAAAATGCACCGCTTTTGATCTTGGATGACTTAACTATGACAGCTACCACCCCTTGGGCTAAGGGAAAATTGGAGCAGTTGCTCAATTACCGTTTCAATTCTTGCTTGCCTACAGTAATAACAACCGATGTGCCGATTGAAGAGTTTGATGAAAGGTTACGGGGGCATCTAGCTGACCCCGAGCTATGCAATATATGTGTAATTCAGGGGAAATCTGCACTGACTTTGGAGCAGCTTAGTAGCATAGAGCTAGAGGCATTGCGTAAAAAGAACTTCAACAATTTTGATTATAAGTCGTTGAATCTGTCGCCTGAAGAGCGCCAGAGCTTGGAGCAAGCCCACCGAAATGCCGTCAACTTTGCTAAATCTCCGGAAGGCTGGTTAATTTTCATGGGCGTCAACGGTTGTGGCAAAACACACCTGGCAGCTGCCATTGCCAATCATCTGCGCCGGGAGGGTAAATCAGTCCTGTTTATTGTGGTTACTGACCTCCTCGATTATTTGCGCTCTACTTTTAATCCCGAGAGCAGAGCTTCCTATGATAAATCCTTTGAGGAAATTAAAAAGGCTCCGGTACTTATCCTTGATGATTTTGGTGAACAAGCAGCCACGCCATGGGCTCAGGAAAAGCTGTATCAGCTAATAAACTATCGCTATAATGCCAGGTTAGCCACGGTGATTACCACCTGTTTTTCCTTGGATGAGATTGAGAGACGCATTAGCTCTCGTATGGTTGACCCTAGCCTCAGTCTCGTCTTAAATATCAATGCACCTGATTATCGAGGTGATATAAAAGCCCCGCGTGTTAGTGAATCCAAGCCCCAGCAACGCTATCAACGGCGAGGCCGCTTGTCTTAGGCTGTTGTAGGTCAAAGATTTTCTTGCTAAAATAGCCCAAATTGGCTAGGAAAGAAACATGGTAAACTCACCAGTCTTGGTACTTAATCAGAATTATGAACCGCTTAATGTCTGCAGAGTACGCAGGGCTGTAATTTTGCTGTTTCGTGGCAAGGCTGAGGTTTTAGAGAACGGGCGTGGTAGCCTTCATTCTGTTGATGATGCCTTCGACATCCCCTCTGTGATTCGCCTCGTTTATTTTATCAGGCGGCCGTGGCAGCAACGGAAGTTGACCAAGCTTGAGGTTTTCAATCGTGACAAGTATGTTTGTCAATATTGCGGTCGAGAAAGTAAGGACCTCACTCTAGACCATGTTAGACCAAGGCGGCGTGGTGGGGAGCATAGCTGGGAAAATGTGGTAAGTGCCTGCATACCTTGTAATCGTCGGAAGGCTGGAAGGACTCCCATTGAGGCCGGAATGCCACTCCTTCATCAACCCAGATCACCACACAACGATGGCTTCTATGTGCCCTTCCAGCATCTCCGTGTGCATACTGAGTGGCAAAAATACATTCCTCAATAAATCTAACTTTTTGTCTGCTGCTTATCGTCTGCTGGCTTTTCGCGCCAATCTATCTGGCTGAGCGGTAATTCTACGGTAACACCCGTTTCTAATTCTACTGTTACCGTCTCTTTAAGTGGATTACAACTGACTACTTTAGCCTTTCCCAAGGCTGTGGACACCTCCTGGCGCAATGATGGCATTTTTTCTTTCATAGCTCGGTATTGCTCATATTCATAGTTCAAACAGCAGAGAAGTCGGCCGCAGACACCAGATGTTTTCATCGGGTTGAGCGCGATATCTTGCTCCTTAGCCATCTTGATGGAAACTGGCTCAAACTCGCTGAGGAAGGTGGTACAGCATAAGGGGAAACCACATTTACCTAAGCCACCGATTAACTTTGCCTCGTCTCTAGCCCCAACTTGTCTTAATTCAACGCGGGTTTTCAGATCGCGGCTTAGCTCTCGAGCAAGCTCACGAAAATCAACCCTTTTTTCGGCGCTGAAGAAGATGGTGAGATGGCTTCTATCTAAATTATACTGAGCTGAGATCGGTTTCATTGGTAATTTGAGTTTTTCTACTAGCTCTCGGCATTTGGCTATGGCATTAGTTGCCCTTTTTTGTTGCTGTTGGGCTTTTTCTATGTCTTCGGCTTGTGCCTTACGGATCACTGGTTTCAGTGGTTCAGTTATTTCACTGAAGATGACTTGTTTTGGTGAGATAACCACCTTGCCCAATTCGTGGCCACGGCTGGTCTCAACCACCACATTGTCATTTACTTCCAGAGGGATATCCGCAGCGTCAAAATAATAGACCTTACCGGCTTGATGAAAGCGAACTCCGGCTATTTCTGGCATTATTGGCTCACGGGCGTGGGTAGTGTTGTATTACCCAGTGCCCCCTCCTTTTTAGGCATGTTAAGCATTAATATCTCGAATATCAAGCGAAGGTTGGCATTTACGGCAATTTGGTTTAAAGATTGTCGCAAGCTATCGATGAAATTCCTGATCTCCAATAAACTTAGCACCTGTGCCCACTTCTCAAGCTTTGAGATGTAGTCAATATTGGTGGTGTGTTTACAGCCGCATTTAGTCAACATCACATCTCTCCACCAGACAAGCCAAAGTTTTATTGTCTCTTCGGCTGACTTACGCTCATTACCGAGCTTAGCAGCGCAGCTGAAGCGCTCTTCCCAGCCAGCGCTTAAGATAGAAAACATCTCCGCTAACCTTTGATTCCGCTGTGCGAGATAACTATCGTCTATTGAGACTCTTAGTGCCCAACCGAGGCAACCCTGGGACAATCGGGCTAAGAGTTTTGCCCTATCACTATCAACGCCGTGGGACTCGATAAGCACCCTTTCTGTTTCCTCGCTTGAAATTGGCTTTAATTCTATCCGCTGACAGCGCGAGACTACAGTGGACAGGAGCTGTGACTCTTCGGCAGTCAGGAGAAGTATCATTATGTGAGGCGGCGGCTCTTCTATAGTCTTGAGCAAGCAGTTGGCTGCTTCGGTAGATAGATATTCAGCACCATCGATAATGAAGACCTTGCACTTTCCCTCGTACGGCGGCAGGCTGGCACTGTGTTGAAGTTCTCTAATATCATCGATGCTGATCTCAACCCTTGATTTTGTCTCTCCTGAGCCTTTGGCTGAGTTCAAACTTATGATTGTAATATCGGCATGCTTTCCATCTGCAATCCTGCGGCAGGACTGGCACTCACCACATGGTGACTCCTTCCCTTGACAGTTCACTGCTTTGGCTAAATCGGATGCTAAGGTCATCTTGCCTATGTGTGGTGCTCCTACAATAAGGTAAGCATGGGCCAATTCACCAGTTTGAAGGCTACGTTCAAGTAAGGCTAAAGCTTTTGGTTGACCAATTGTTTGCCACATATCTCTTCTAAATTGAGTCTAGTCTCATTAAGTCCTTGTAGCTTTCGCGCTTTCGAATGAGGCGAGCTTTGCCGTCTTTGACCATTGCAATGGCTGGCCTGGGAATCATATTATAGTTGCTTGACATGGGGATAGAATAAGCGCCGTTGACTGGTATAGCGATGATATCTCCTGTTGAGAAGGGAGCCATGCTCACATCTCTGGCCAGAATGTCACCTGACTCACAATATTTGCCAGCGATGGTAACATTGGTTGGTTCGTTATCACTTACCTTGTTTGCCACTAAAACTTCATACCGTGCTTCGTAAAGAGCCGGGCGAATATTATCTCCCATACCGCCGTCTACACATATATATTTCCGCACTCCGGGAATCTCTTTTGCCGAACCAACAGTATATAAAGCCACACCTGCCTGTGCTACGATGGCTCTCCCGGGTTCGATAATTAGCTTTGGGTATGTCAAGTCAAGCTCAGTGGCTAGACTTTTCACCTTGGCGGTTATAGCTTCTGCATAATCAGCTATGCCTGGTGTCTTAGAGTCTACTGTGTATTTGACGGCAAAACCACCACCGGGGCTGAGTTCAGCAAGGTGAAAATCACACTTGGCTTTCATCTCCTTGGCGAAGTTAAGGACAAGGCTTATGGCTGTCTGATAAGAAGAAGTATCGGGTATTGGTGAGCCGAGGTGAAAATGGAGTCCCACGAGATCAAGGTTGGTGGCTGACATAGCCTTGACTACTGCCGTCTCAGCCTGTCCGGTGGCTAGAGGAAAGCCAAATTTACTATCCAGTATGCCGGTCGTAGTATGTCGGTGAGTATGTGGGTCAACTCCCGGATTAAGGCGGACTAGAATAGTCTGTTTAGCTCCCGTCTTATGGGCCAATGAGTTAAGCAGTTCCAGCTCATCGAAATTGTCAACTACGATTCGTCCGATTCCCCAATCCAGAGCCAGCTTCAGCTCATCGGCAGTCTTATTATTTCCATGGAAACATACCTTTTCACAGGGAAAATCTACTGATTGCGCCACGCTCAATTCTCCACCGGAAACGACATCTAATCCCAGGCCTTCTTCTTTGAAAATGATAGCTAGAGCCCGGTTCAGGAAAGCCTTAGATGCGTATATAATCAGTGTGTTCGAATAGCGCTTGGTGAACTCGGTCTTGAATTCCTGGCACTTGGAGCGAAGAGTGACCTCGTCGAAGACATAGAGGGGCGTGCCGAATTTCTTAGTCAGCTCAACGCAGTCACAGCCACCGATATGAAGGTGACCGCGACTGTCAATATCCTTTGTTAGTGGAAACAGGGAAAGCTTCGATAAATCGCTTTGGTGCATTTAAACAAAATCACAGCTATCAACAGATATAAGCATTATACTATCCTTGTAGTTAGGCTGTCATCTCCTAGTCTATGGTTCAGAGCGGTTTTTGTGTGGTGTCAGTGTGGAGCTCGACAAAACTGCTTTGCCGGGTGAAAAAACGGTAAATTATTTTCTAAGTGTCTTAGGATGTTGAGTCTGAGGTGTCGTTTGAAGGCTAAAAGTTAGTTGCTCGGTCAATGTAGCACTCCCATCGGGTGTTTACCCAGTCCTGCAATTGAGAGATTTGCTCTTCGGCAATGTTCTTGAATCTTCCCTGCTTAGCTAAATATTCTCTTACTGGCTTTAGATTACCCTTTCGGGCAAGGGACTCGCTGGCAGAAGTAAGGCGAAAAATGCCGTTTTCAACCTCATAGAGCACAACCAACCCTGTTTCTACTGCCAGCTGGCCGATTTTGATGGTATCGCTGTAGGGGAATTGCCATCCGGGAGCGCAAGGTGCAAACACATGAATGAACCTGGTGCCCTTTATCTCTTTTGCTTTTCTGACCTTTTCGTATAGGTCTAGGGGATAAGAGGAATTGGAAGTGGCGATATACGGCAGGCAATGAGCTTCCATTATGGCAGCTATGTCCTTCGGGTTCTGACGCTTGCCAAGGATAGGCGTGGTGCCTGTGATAGCACCGAGAGGCGTTGAGCCTGAGCGTTGATTGCCAGTGTTCATATAGCCTTCGTTGTCATAGCAGATGTATATAAAATCCTCCTGTCTTTCCGCAGCCCCGCTTAACGACTGGATTCCTATGTCATGAGTGCCGCCATCGCCGGCCATTGCCAATACGGTAATTTCCTTTCTGCCCGTAGCTCTGAGTCCGGCAACCAGTCCAGTTGCCGATGCTCCGGTGGAAGCAAACGGCGTATTCACACAAGGCACATTGACCGACGTTATTGGGTACATGCCATGCAATACGGTGAGACAGCTGGCTGGCACCGTTACAATGACCTGGCCATCTAATGCCTTTAGAATGTGGCGATAGGCAAGAGTTAAGGCGCAGCCCGGACATGTCCTGTTGCCGGGCAGTACGTATTCCGTTTCAGTCAGGTTGACAGCATTAACTTTCAAAATTAAAAACCTCTTAAATGTAGCATATCCATTCAGGATATTCGATGTTTAAAGCGCCTGTTTTCAGTGAAGGCAGCGATTTTCGTACTGCGTCTGCTAATTCTCTTGCTTTGATATCGCGACCACCCAGTCCGACGATGAAGTTTCTTACAGCTGCTTTTATCTGACTCCCATAAAGAGCTGACTTGATTTCTGAGGAGGTAGCTCCCTCAGAGCCGTAGCTGATATTCTTATCAAAAACCACAATCAGGCGAGCTTTTTCGAGTGCTTTTACCAAAGCGGCTTTAGGAAATGGTCTGAACATCCTCAAGCCCAGAACACCGACCTTAAGTCCATCCTCCCGAAGCATGCCCATAGCCACCTTTGCTTCCATCGCCAGGCTGCCCATGGCGACAATGACTATATCAGCATCGTCCAGGTTATCTTTCCAGAACATGTTGGCGTAGTTCCTGCCAAATAACTCGCCGAATTCTTGTCCTACCTTGATTATTGTTTCTGCGGAGTTTTGCAAAGCTTCCTGGAGGAGATATCTTAACTCCATATATCCGTGGCAGAGAACACCATCAGCGTTAGCTCTGGGGTCGGCGAGGGTTACGAGGTTATAGTTCTTGGGATTGGCCGGATCAAGTATGGTGTGCGGTTTATATGGAGGTAGAAATCTATCCACGTCCTCTTGCGATGGTACATCCACCGGCATTTCGGTATGGGATAGAACATAGCCGTCGAAGCAGACCATAACAGGCACGTACACACTTTCCGCAATCTTATAGGCTTGGATGATAGAATCCAAAATCTCCTGGTTGTTTCGGGCATATATTTGTATCCAGCCGGTATCACGCTGGGATATGGAGTCTTGTTGGTCGTTGAGTACATTCCAGGGTGCTCCGATGGCACGGTTAACGCAGGCGAGCACCACCGGGAGACGTGCTCCGGCCGCCCAGTGCAGCATCTCATGCATGTAGGCTAAACCATGGGCGCTTGTGGCGGTGAAGGTTCTGGCTCCTACCATGGAGGCTGAAGTACATACGGCCATGGCACTGTGTTCACTCTCGACGGCGACGTATTCAGCCTTGAGATCGCCTCTCTCGGCAAATTCAGACAGTGCTTCGGTAACAGGTGTTTGTGGCGTGATTGGGTAGGCGGCAATGACCTGGACACGGCTGAGTTTGGCACCCTCGGCCGCAGCTTGATTGCCGTCCAGCAGTCGTATGTTGGCTTTGTTAGCTTTCTTTGTCAAAGAAGCACTGGCTCTTCTTGTCTTGGGCATAGCCTTTTCTTCATTATGCCATGGTTATAGCTTTTGCCGGGCATACCTGCACGCATATTCCGCATCCTTTGCAGTATTCCAGGTTTATCTGGATGGGTATGGTTTTCTTGATGATAGCATCTGGACAATAAAGCCAGCATAGAAAGCATGATTGCTTCTTTTGCTTAGCCGGGATGCACTTGTTATGGTGTATCACCGGCGTCAGGCTGCGCCACTCGCCGGTCTTGCCGGCTTCGCCAATAGCTGGTGATGACTCATCGCAGATATGCTTGCAATCCCTGGTTCTCATGGTCTTGTGTTATTTTATTCTCTCTAGTTTGGTTATCTCGTATGCCTTCTCAATGGCTGCGAGGTTAATGTCAACAGCGTTATTGGTAAATCTTTCCCTGATTACTTTTTTAATGCTGGGCATATCCACTATTTGTGTAGCACGGGTAAAAGCGCCTAACATGGCAGTATTCACCATTGGAAGTCCGCCGACCATCAGCCCCAGTTCCCGGCAGATTTTAGTGGCATCGGCGGTGGCAATGTTAAAATCGCCTTTGATGTTAAGTTCCTTGGGATGTTGCCATGAATTTACTACCAGCCATCCCCCGCTGCTTAAGCCGCTGATTACTTCCTTGTATTTCAGTAAGGTGTGGTCCAGAACTACTACCGCATTTGGTTTTTCCACTTGAGATATGACCATTACTGGTTCTGTGGAAATTCTGGTTAAGGCACTTACTGGAATGCCCCTTCTTTCAGCGCCGAATGATGGTGCCGCGGTTACCCCTTGGCATCCTTTAAGATAGGCTGCCTGTGCCACTATCTTAGCGGCTGTTACAGCTCCCTGTCCGCCCCGCCCATGCCATCTAATCTCATATAGCTTTGTGTTCACAGAGGATTTCTTTGGCCTTCCTTATTTGTCTTCGATTTTTCGAGGCGAACAAGCATGTATGGTAGCTTTCATTGCTTGTGTGTGTCAAACATACGTTTGCAGATTTTCTGCCTGCTTCAAGTTGGTTGATTTCGTTCTGTATTTTTCTAATCTCATCCTCATGTTTAGGTTTAGTTGCAAGTTGAAGTTCGATTTCATTGATAGCATTCTCAAGCATACCCGCTTCGATTTTTCTATCGTTGGCTATGTCTTTGGCTCTTCTCTCAAGCTCATCATAATGAGATAAGCCGAGGATGTTGGCGAGTATCTCTTTGTGCTCCCCAGGGCGCTTGATACTGAATTCGTCAGCATGTCCTTGGCGAAGGAAGACGCTGTTCTTGAATGTCTCGTAATCCAAGTTCAGAATCTCGATTATCTTCTGCTGGGTTTGCAGCAGCGAATTACCAGAAATAGGCCTGAGAGCTCCATTGTTAGCTATCTGAAGTTCTAGGATAGTCTGTCCAGCACGTGTCTTGCTGGGTTTCTTAGTATGCTTGCGGATGACTCGATATCGTTGTTCGCTGGAGAAGAACTCTAGCTCTATCTCCATCTCGGATTGTCCCAGGTGAACCAGGTCATCGTCATTCCTGGTTTGGGATTTGCCCCATAGTGCCCAGGTTATGGCGTCAAAAAGTGCTGATTTACCATTAACATTATCACCACAAAGACAGGAAAGACAGGCCACGTGTATGCCGTCGAAAGACAATGGTGGCATATTGTCTCGGTAACACATGAAGTTTTTGAGTGCGAGTCTGACTGGAATCATGTTTCTGCATTAATTATTAGAAATCTAACTCGTCTTCGTTGGCGGTGAATTTGGCTGCCTCTGCTTTACTGGGGCATATCTCGAGGAAATCACAGTTCCAGCAGTAGGTATTGGGGGTGGCTGGATATTCTCTTTCCTTGCATATCCTGTCAACCATGTCGGTTATATAGGAAGTGGCTTGTGCTAAATCGGTGGCGGTCAGCTCGATAGTTCGGAATTTGCCAGCTCCCAGGTAAAGATAAGAAGCTTTTTTGAGCGGCAAGTCTTGTTTCCTGGAAAGAATAAGGGCGTAAATGTGGAGCTGAATTTGATTTATTTCAGCCGGCATCTTACCGGTCTTATAATCGATGATGTGCAGACTGTCGTCGGCTTCCTTATCCACCCGGTCTATTTTGCCTTTTAAAATTATGTTACTGGTAACTTCAACACTGTGATAATCTTCTACCATAAATGGCGTACCTGATATGTCCTGATTTTGAGCAAACCAGCGTAGCTGGTTGAGAGCTTTTTCACCCCATCTTTTCTCATCTTTCCTGTCATTGAATCCCTTGCGATAACGCCGCCATTTCTCTCGCAGCAGATTTTCAAGTTTTGACGGATTTCGCTCACTAACCGGGACCACGGAGAGGAAATCTTTTAGCGCGGCGTGTACGTGGTCACCCATAGTGAAATAAGGCCGTGGCTTTCTGTAGGCTTTTCTGATTTCAGGATCGTAATAGAACTTGTATTGCTGTGGACACAGCTGGAACATGTTCAGCCTGAATGGAGAAGCTTCAAACATACTTAAATTATCGCAGAGGTTGGCTTTATGGTTTGCAACCCTGCTTTTATTGTATCACAATTGACTGTAGAGACAGTCCTAAGTAGAATGCTATAGATGGCTGATGTTTGAAGTCCTGACCCAAAAACTAGGCAAGGTATTCAGTAGCCTCGGCAGTAGGGGGAGGCTCAGTGAAAAAGATATTGATGAAGCTTTGCGGCAGATACGCTTAGCTCTTCTGGAAGCCGATGTTAATTTTAAAGTGGTGAAAAGTTTTCTTGCTGGTGTAAGGGAGCGGGCTTTGACCACCCAGGTATTGGAGAGTCTCACTCCAGCTCAGCAAATCATAAAAATTGTTAACGAAGAACTCATAAATATCTTAGGTAAGGAGCGTAATCATCTTGTGGCAGCTAGTCGGCCACCTTCTATTGCCATGCTTGTCGGTTTGCAGGGTTCGGGGAAGACTACTACAGCAGCTAAGTTGGCTCTGCATCTTAAAAGCACTGGACAGCATCCTTTGCTAGTGGCTGCTGATACGCGCCGACCGGCTGCTATTGATCAGTTAGTGATGCTGGGTAAACAGTTGGACATACCGGTCTCAAGTGAGAATGCTAAGGCGGCACCGTTAGCTATCTGCCGCCGATCTCTAAAGAGAGCCCAAGAGATGGCAGCTACTTGGGTGATTATTGATACTCAAGGACGTCTTCACGTTGATGAAGCAATGATGAAGGAACTGGCACAACTGAAATCTGAAATTCACCCTTCAGAGGTGATATTGATAGTTGATGCTATGACCGGTCAGGATGCAGTAAACACAGCTGAGGAGTTCAACAAGAGTATCGGCTTGACCGGGCTTATTTTGACTAAGATGGATGGGGATGCTCGGGGTGGTGCTGCTCTTTCCATCAAGTTCGTCACGGGAATTCCAGTAAAATTCATTGGCACCGGCGAAAAAGCAAGTGCACTTGAGCCTTTTTATCCAGATCGCTTGGCATCTCGCATTTTGGGTATGGGGGATGTACTTACTCTCATTGAGAAGGCAGAGAAGGTTTTTGACGAGCGGCATGCCAAGCAGCTAGAGAAAAAGATGCGCACCATGGAGTTCAATCTTGAAGACTTTTTGGGGCAGTTACGTCAGCTTAAGAAAATGGGGTCACTAACTCAATTAGTTGAATTGTTACCTGGTTTTTCGAAACTTGCCTCCAGTATCCCTCAAGGTGGTGAGGAGAGCCAGATGCGAAAAATTGAGGCTATTATCCTATCAATGACTCCAGAAGAGAGGTGTAACCCAGCTATTGTTAATGGGAGTCGAAGGCGGCGTATCGCGCAGGGCAGTGGAACAACAACCAGGGACATCAATCAATTGCTGAATCAATTCTACCAGATGCAAAAACTAGCTAAAATGGCGGCACAAGGAAAACTGCCTAAAAACTTGATGGGTATGCTGGGGCGGTGAGGTAACTTTTACTTCATGGTTTTGGTAGTTCCAGTGACAGTCAACTCGCGATTTTTGATTTCAACACTGGTTATATTCAGAGACACCTCAGGTAATTGCAGGCTTACTATGATATTCATCAGTTGTTCAGCCCTGCTGTTTACAGATTTCGGTAGGGGTAATTTGCCCAAATTGAACTCATCTATTACTACTTTGGGTTTACCTTCTATAATCTCCACTCGTCCCATTAAGCCCGTTCTAGCGTCCATTCCAGGAGTATCTACCACCGCATAAGTTAAGAAATAGCCGTCACCGAAGTTAATCAATACACGTTTCAATGGTGACAGCTTGCCTTCGGCTAGCATTTGAGCAAACTTGGAATTGATTTCGTTCTCGGTGATTACCAAGCTTACCTGTTTACTTTCCCCAGCGTTAACCGCGGCTTTGATTTGGCTTTCGAGCGCATCTAGTTTCTGGTCAAAACTTTGGACTGCTTCGGGGCTTCCCATCACTGGTATTACCTTCGCTTGGATTGGAGGCGAAAGCGAGTAAAGATAGTAGCCTATAATCAGGGCAAAGATGACCATAACCCCGATTACGCCAATGACCATGATTATCCCTTTAATCAGTCTCATTTAGTTCCTCCTAGCAGCCAGGATATTATGCTGGCTTATTCCAGATAGTCTTTAAGCTTTCGGCTTCGGCTGGGATGACGTAGTTTGCGGAGTGCTTTAGCCTCGATTTGACGGATTCGCTCTCGGGTTACATTAAATTCCTTGCCGACCTCCTCTAAGGTTCGGGCTCGTCCGTCCTCCAAACCGAATCTGAGTAGTATGACCTTTCTCTCTCTGTCAGTGAGTTCAGAGAGTATTTTGTTTAATTGTGTCTTAAGCAATTCTTGCGAGGCGACATCGGCTGGTGGTAAGGTAGCTCGGTCTTCAATGAAATCGCCGAGGTGACTGTCTTCCTCTTCGCCTATGGGCATCTCTAAAGATATCGGCATCTGAGATAACTTCAGGATTTCTCTTACTCTGTCTGAAGATATTTCCATGCCCTTACCAATTTCCTCGTAACTTGGTTCACGCCCATATTCTTGAGATAAGCGGCGGTTGACTTTTAGCAGTCTATTGATAGTTTCTACCATATGCACCGGGATACGAATGGTGCGGGCTTGGTCAGCTATAGCTCGGGTAATAGCTTGCCTAATCCACCAAGTAGCATAAGTGCTGAATTTATACCCTTTTCGATATTCAAATTTCTCCACAGCGCGGACTAGCCCGATATTCCCTTCTTGGATAAGGTCAAGGAGTGGCATCCCGTGGCCTACATATTTCTTGGCTACGCTGACCACCAAGCGTAGATTTGCTTCAGTAAGGTGTCTTTCTGATTTCCTTGCTGTTTTTTTTACTTTAGTGAAATGGGCTTTAAATTCCTGAGTATGTGCATGGAGCTGAGAGAGGAATTCGGGCTTGACGGGCTCGGCGACCAGAGATTCTAACTGCTTCCAGGTAGTTTTTTCTCCTATGAGCTTGACTAATTCTGCGGGTAGGAGTCGACTGTCTGTAGAGAAGCTTATAAAATTTTGTTCAACCTCGGGAGCGCTTTTATTGGTGTCCTTAGCAATAGCTTCCACTAATTCTTGGTCAATCACTTTATCAATGGCTGACCGCAGCTTTGGATCGTGAATTCTCATGATGAAGTTGTCTGTAGCAGCGAGCTTAAGTCTTTTGCTAAGAATGGAGATCAATGGTTGTGATGCAAGCAAATGACGGAGCAAGTATATTACTATATCAACTGTTGACGGATATTCGCCATGGCGCTGAAAGTAAAGCGCTTCAATCTTTTCCAGATATTTGGCCTCCTCAATTTTGCTAGCCAACACCTTCTCATCGTTTGCAGTGAGCAGTGAGACTTTGCCAATCTCGTGGAGATACATACGAACTGGGTCATCAATGGTTTCGTGCTCAACATGCTCTAGTTCAAGACCAATCGGTGACTCATCCTCTTTCTCTTCCTTACCTGCCAATTCATTTTCAAGTTCAGCATCCTCTTCGTCTTCCCATGGGAAAGCGATTTGGGCAGTATCTTCTTCAGACTCATATTTGTCGAAAGTTTCCCAAGTATTATCCGGGTTTATAAGTGATTCATCATCAACGCCAAGAATATCCTCGGAGTCCAATTTGCTTCTGCGTTTCCTAGGGAAATAGGACAGAAGCCTTTCATCGCTATCTGAGGTCATTGCCCATCCCTCCTTGCTAATTGTCGGCGATGTTTTTGCTTGGTGAAGACCTCTCTAAGCTGTTTACTGACTTCCAAGCCTTGCTCTTCTAGTTTAGCTAATTGTGCTGCTGTTCCACCCGTCTCAGCTTCAATAGCCAAAAGTTCTTGTTTTTCAACCTCTAAGTTTCTCAACCTTCTCTCTTGTAGGCGAAGAACACAGTCATCGATGGTTTCACGCCGAATTGCCTCGCTCTCTTTGAGTGTTGGGGGGAAGACTCTAGACATGAGGCTCTGCAAATACTCTTGAAGAGCGCTGTCGAGCCTATTCTCAAGAGAGGCAAGGTCATCACTTTGCTTCCATTTTACAAACAACACTTTGTTTTCGCTGCTCTCAAAATAGTCAGGTGATAGTCCCGCACTTTCTGCCTTAAGCTCCGGATACTGAAGCAACAAAGCTAAGCAATATTGCTCAAGGGGACTGGATGAAATGATAGCGGGGACTATAGGTGTGTAAGCCTTCATGTTTTTGGTTGTTTTTCGTTTTCTTTCGATAATGCTGAACCGTCTCAATGTATCGACTAAAATGCGCTCATCAATTTTCAATAATTTGGCAAGTCTTTCCACATAGTGGGCTTGCCGCAACGGGTCATGCATCTCGAAAAGCAGCGGCAGAAGTTTTTCTACAGCCAGAGACTTATCTCTGGCACTTGCTAGATCAACTTTAGCAATTACTGTTTCAAGGATGAAGCCAATCATGGGTTTAGCATCTATTATCAGCTTTTGCCACTGTGAATCATCTTCTTTGATTATATCGTCTGGATCTTTGTTTTGAGGTAAGACTAGAATCTTTACTTCCGCGTTGTGAGCATCCTCATATTTTACCCACCCGTAAAATGATGGTGGTACTGGTAGCATCTTATCTATCATCTCACCGCTTCGTGAGATGGCTTCTTCTCCTGCGGTGTCTGCATCAAGAGCCAGTATTAAATTCTTGGTCAGGTTTTTAAGAATAGCCAGCTGCTTGTCAGTCATAGATGTCCCCATGGAGGCAACTACGTTATCATATCCATGCTGGTGGGCTGTTAGAACATCCATATAACCTTCTACAATTACTGCCTGGTCTTTCTGACGTGCGGCTATTTTGGCATGGTCAATCCCGTAGAGGCTGCTGCTCTTGTCGAAAACTGGTGTTTGGGGAGAGTTTAGATATTTAGGCAGAGAATCGTCTAGTGCCCTGCCACCAAAGCCTATAGCCTTTCCCTGGATGTTCCGAATAGGGAATATTAAACGACTGCGAAATCGGTCGTAGCTGTTTTTGTCATCCCGTTCTACCAATAGACCAGCAGCTAACAGATCTGCTTCCTCGTATCCTTTGCCCTTTAAGTACTGTTTTATAGTTTCCCAGCCGTCTGGCGCGAAACCTAGCTGGAAGCTCTTAATTGTCTCAGGTGATAGCCCTCGTTTAGCCACATAGTTCCTTGCTATCTCGCCCACAGAAGTGTTCAACAACAGGTGGTGGTAATATTCGGCGGCGGCTTCATTTATTTCAAATAATCTTTCCCTCTCTTTGTTTTGAGTCTGCTTCTCTGGGGTTGTCAGAGCAACCAAGGAAACTCCTGCCTTATTAGCTAAAAGATGTAGTGCTTGTGTAAAATCAACGCCTTCTTTCTTCATGATGAATGAGAAGATATCTCCACCGGTACCACAAGCTCCAAAACAGTGCCAGCTCTGCCGCTCGGGGAATACAAAAAACGATGGGGTCTTTTCACTATGAAACGGACATAATGCCTTATAACTTCGGCCCGATTTCTGTAAGTTTGTATATTCAGAGACGACCTGCACAATATCCAGTCTCTGTTTTACATCATCAATCACACTCATTTCAAAAACTCAATCACCTGTTTCAAACTCCTGGCTAAAAGCAGTTTTTCCTTTCAGCATGAGATTTCTTTGGCAGTCCTTATTGCATACTGGTCTGTCATGCCGGCAATATAGTCAGCAATCTTCCGTTCTACAGTGTCATCGCGCAGGGCATATTCTCTTGGCAACGTAGCTTCGTGTTTCAGGAGATAGGAGTACAGCAGACGTATTACTTTTTGTGCCTTTGCTGTATCTTTATTAGCTAAGCTGGGATTATACACCTTGTCAAAAAGAAACTCACGCAAGCTGTTAGCTGCTTCTAGGATTTCTGTATTTATTCCAATGACCGCCTTTGTCAGGTTGACGTCGCCCATATGAGCCAAGGAATAGCTGACGATGTCGGAGACCAGTGTGTTAATCCGCTGAGAAGAAGTGTGACCGAGAAGCCTGATTGCGGAGGCAGGCAGCTCGTTTTCAGCTATAACGCCAGCTCTGATTGCGTCGGCAGTATCGTGGTTGACATAAGCAACAATGTCAGCCATCTTTACTACCTGGCCTTCGATAGTACCAATATCTGTCCATCCTTCTCCAAGTATCTCAATCCCGCTCTTGGAATGATTCAAGATGCCATCTCTCACTTCCCAGGTTAGGTTCAGTCCTTGACCGTCTTTTTCCAGTAAATCGACTACCCTTAAACTCTGCTCGTTATGCTTGAATCCACCGGGGCAAAGCTCATCTAGAACTTGCTCACCGACATGACCAAATGGGGTGTGGCCTAAGTCATGTCCTAAAGCAATAGCCTCTGTCAAATCCTCGTTAAGGTTCAGCGCTCTGGATATAGTTCTGGCGATCTGTGAAACCTCTAAAGTATGTGTCAGCCGTGTTACATAATGGTCACCCGATGGTGCAATAAAGACCTGGGTTTTGTGCTTGAGGCGACGAAAAGCCTTGGAGTGAATGATGCGGTCGCGGTCCCGCTGAAAATCTGTGCGTATTGGGCAAGGTTCCTCCCATTTGAGTCTGCCTCGGCTAAACCTGCTTTTTGCCGCGTATGAGGAAAGGCTGTTTTCAGATTCCTCTATCCGCTGCCGAATGTTCAGATTGACCATCAAAACTTAAGTTTATTTTCCTGCTTCGTTGCAATGCTATGTCTGGCTAAGTTTCGCTTCAGCAGCAGCAATAATACGTCTTGCTTCGTCAATCATGTCAGGACTTACTGAAACTGAGGTGATGCCCCATTTCACCAGGTTCTCGGTAAGTTCTGGGTAGACTGAAGGTGCTTGTCCGCAGATGGAAGAAGTGATGCCCTTGCTGACCGAAACCTTAATGACTTTTTCTATAGCCATGAGCACTGCCTCGTTTCTCTCATCAAATTGTGGGGCTAGCTTGGGGTTGTCTCTGTCTATCCCTAAAATTAATTGAGTTAAGTCGTTAGAACCGATGGAGACACCATCAATGCCAACGTCTATAAATTTGTCTATGAGAAAGACATTTGATGGCACTTCGACCATCATCCACAATTTGAAATTGGGGAACTGATATAGCCCCTCGGCTACGAGGAACCTCTTTATCCTGGCCATTTCATCTACGAAGCGGACGAATGGAATCATGACATATAGGTTATCGTAGTACTGGCTTACTTTCTTGATAGCTTCTACTTCGAGTCTAAAAACCTCAGTTTCTCGTGTATATCTGGAGCAGCCACGGTAGCCGAGCATGGGATTCTCCTCAAATTCCTCATATTTGTCCCCACCGCGCAGGTTCCTGTACTCGTTGGTTTTGAAATCTGTAGTCCGGTAAACTACAGGCCGAGGGTGGAAAACCTTAGCGAAAGTGGTAATGTTTCGAGCCAGCATTTCCATGAACTGCTCTCCCTTCCCCTCGTGCAGCATGTATCTAGGATGCCCACCAATCTGTGCAATCATAAACTCAGCTCTAAGCAAGCCGACTCCATCTACATGTCTTGCAGCCACAGTCTCGGCTAGTTCTGGCTCAGCCAGATTTACATAGACTTTGGTTTTTGTCTTTATTCGTTTCTGAGTAACAACTACAGGAGCGGTTTTTGTTGGCTCTGCTACCCTGCCAGCGTAGACTTCTCCCCGTGAGCCATCCACAGTGATTTCCTGGCCATCGCTTAGAGTTTTGGTTGCCACCTCTGTACCCACGACGCAAGGGATACCTAGCTCACGGCTGACAATGGCAGCGTGAGCAGTTCTACCGCCACGGTCAGTGACTATAGCAACAGCCCGTTTCATTGCTGGTACAAAGTCCGGAGTTGTCATTTCGGCTACAAGAACGTCACCATTTTGAATTCTATTTATCTGTGATGATTCAGGTAAAATTCTAACTTTGCCAACGGCTATACCTGGACTGGCTGCAACGCCGGTTAAAATTGCTTGAGCTTCTATTTTAGGAGCTGTCTTAATCTCTTCTTTTGGTTTCAGGGTGGTCACAGGCCGCGTTTGAAGGATGAATAGCTGTGTTCCTTGTTTTGCCCACTCAATGTCCTGTGGGGTTTTATATAAGTTCTCAATAGTCTTGCCCAATTTGGCTAAAGCGACTATGTCCTCGTCGGTTATCTTTTGTAGAGTTTGTCTTGAGGCTGGGACATTTATCTTAATGTTCTGTTCCAGTTCGCCTGCTGGTGCCTTTGTATTCTTTGCCAGTTGCCATTCCTGTTTGTGAATTTGCTTGTCAAGAATCCTAATTTTGCTCTTATCCAACAAATACTGGTCAGGAGTGACTTCACCGGAAACAATAGCTTCACCCAGCCCGTAAATTGCTTCAATGAGGATTTTCATTGTGTCGTTGCTCAGTGGCTCTATCGTGAATAGGACTCCTGATGCCTCCGATTGCACCATTATTTGCACTGGTACGGCAATACCAACCTTGAGGTGGTCAAAACCTTGCTGCTGTCTGTAGAATATAGCCCTTGGTTCAAACAGGGAACTCCAGCAGCCTTGTACTGCCGCCACTACCGCATCTTCCCCTTGAATGTTGAGGAAGGTGCGTTGTTGCCCGGCGAAAGAAGCCTCGGGCAAGTCCTCGGCTGTGGCTGAGGAACGGACAGCTACCAGTCCTTGGCCTAGTTTGTGATAAGCGTCTTTAATCTCCTTAACCGTGTCAGGCGGCATAGGTATGCTGGAAATCTTATCCTTAATGATGGTTGATATTTCTTGAAGCTTTTTGCTATCGTTAACATCCAAGCCTTCAAGGTATCCACTGATTTCGTCTATAACCTTGCTAGTTTTTAGGAATTTGAAATAGGCATCTGCGGTGACGATGAAACCTGGCGGCACCGGTATCCGAGCATGAACCATCTCACCCAAGTTGGCCCCCTTGCCACCTACTAGAGGAATGTCATCCTTGGTTACTTCGTCAAACCAAACAATAACCTTTGTCCCTTGTTTCATATCCCTCCTTGTTGTTCGAATTGCTCTCTGTGGGAGTATTATACCATCTAAGATGAGGATGTTGAAGATGGCGACACCACTTATAGTTCTCTTGAAGTGACATAATTTTGAATGAGGGCGGTTTCCTCTAAATGTTAAACAGGAAGGTTATTATATCACCGTCTTGCACGGTGTAGGTTTTGCCTTCTAGTCTGAGCAGGCCGTGTTTTCGGGCTTCAGCCAGGCTGCCGCATTTGTCTAAATTGTTAAAACCTACAACTTCCGCCCGTATAAATCCCTTTTCGATGTCGGAATGGATTTTGCCAGCGGCTTTTAAGGCAGTTGTTCCTTTGGTGATTGTCCAGGATTTTAATTCCTCGGAGACGGTGGTGAAGAAAGAGATTAACCCCAGGAGTTGATAGGAAAGTCTGATTATGCGATCAACTGCCGGCTCAGTCAGGCCCAGAGCATTACGAAATTCTACAGCTTCATCATCGCTGAGTTGGGTTAATTCCATTTCCAACTTACCACATAAGACGACTACCTCGAATTGAGAGTGGGAGTATGCTGAGCGTATTTCAGCTTCGAGGGAAGAAGCCTGTGCTAACTGATTCTCTCCAACGTTGATGACCAATAGCATAGGTTTGGCAGTGAGAAACTGGTAGTTGGCCAGGCTTCTAAATTCCTCAGCAGTTAAACCTTGCTGCCAGATCGGTACATCCTTTTCTAATTCTGACTTGATCTTTTGAAGTAGAGCTTGCTCTTTCAGGAGCAGGTCGCGTTCTGATGGCTTAGCACCCTTCAAAGAATCTTCAAGTCGCTTCAGCCTTCTATCAATTATGGTCAAATCAGAGAAGACAAGCTCCAAGTCTATCGTAGCTATATCGCGTTTCGGGTCGATACTACCATCTACATGAGGCACGTTTTCATCCTCAAAGGCTCGGACTAGTTGGAGCAATGCATCAGCGTTACTTAGATAGTTAAGGAACTGGCCACCAATTCCATCTCCCTTGTCTAAGCCTTTAGCTGCGCTGGCAATATCAGCATATTTGACCTCAGCCGGCGTTACCTTCTTAGGATGGAATATTCTGTCCAGAACTTGCAGTCTAGGTTCTGGCACCTTAGACACTCCAATGTTAGGAGTTGCGGCAGTTGTGGCGTAAGTTTTAGTGTCAGCCTTTCCCTTGGTTAAGGCATTGAAAATCGTTGTCTTGCCGCTCTTGGGCAGCCCGATGATGCAGATTTCCAAAGACGGTTCCTTTTTGTAAGAAATATAAGCCAGAAGCGAATAAAATGCAAGGGGCGGCTAGCTTTGCTCGTAGGCTTGTGGCTATTTTCCTTGATATGCTATAATGTGTCAACTTTTGAATTTCGAGGGTGATACGAATGTCTAGTTATGAACTGGTGCTTATAATCAGTCCGGAAGTGATTGATGAGGAAATGTCTGACTTCATAACCAAGCTGAGCGAGCTAGTTAATAAGGTCGGTGGTAGTGTGGATGAGGTAAATCAGTGGGGTAGAAGAAAGTTGGCTTATCCTATAAAGCGGTCTATGGAGGGGAATTATGTGTTGGCTAAGGTTAAAATGAAGCCAGCTTTGACCAAGGAGCTAGAAGCGAGTCTTCGGCTTTCCGGGAAGATTCTGCGTCATCTCTTGATAAGATCGGCGGATTAAGGTGTAAGGAGGTTGGCTATGGTGAGTTTAAACAGAGTTATGCTTATTGGGAACGTGGGCACTGATCCGGAGATGCGCTTCACACCGAGTGGCAACCCGGTGACTTCGTTCCGTGTTGCGACTAGTCGAGTTTACACGACGTCTGAAGGGGAGCGAAGGCAAGAGACAGAGTGGTTTACTGTAGTTGCTTGGAAGAAGCAGGCTGAGAGTTGCAATCAGTTTTTGACTAAAGGACAGCGAGTTTACGTTGAAGGCAGTTTACAGACTCGTTCCTGGGAAGGGCGGGACGGTCAGAAACGTGTCACCGTTGAGGTGATAGCTAATAGAGTGCTGTTCCTTGATAGGCAGGCGGTAGCCCCACTCCCTGGTGAGGAAGCTCCTGTGGAAGCCACTGTTGAAGCTGCTGTGGAAGCTTCTGAAGAAGAGGTAGCGCCTGAAGATTTACCTTTTTAGTAGTGTATCTTTTAAGAAGGAGGCATAGATTAGAGCATGGAGGAAGGTGCGGGGATTAGAGAGACAAGAGAAAAGGGACGTCGCTTTGTTTTCAAGCCCAAAGTCTGCCCTTTTTGCACTGACAGGGCTGAAATAGATTATAAGGACATCTCAAGATTACGGCGGTATGTTTCTGACCGGGCTAGAATTGAGCCGCGCCGTCGGACGGGCGTTTGTGCCAAGCACCAGCGACGCGTGGCATTAGCCATAAAGAGAGCTCGCTACCTAGCTTTATTGCCTTATACTCCGGATCATATTGGTCCTAAGGGAGTTTTTGAAAATAAAGTTGTAGCTTCCAAGGAAGAGCAAAGTGCCTAAGAGAACGTATCAGCCTAAGAAAATATCACGGAAGCGTAAGCATGGCTTCCGGGCTAGGATGGCAACCCGAGGAGGGCAGAAGGTATTGAAATCAAGGCGGCTCAAGGGGCGATGGAAATTGACGCCAGTTTAGCAGCATGGCAAAAAAATGGGCTTTAACAAAAAGAGCCCAGTATTTGATTGTTTATAAATCAGGTAAAGCTTGGGTAGATAGTCTCATAGTTATAAAGGCATTACCTAACGAGCTTGAGTTTAGCCGGTATGGGTTTTCGGTAGCTAAGGAGGTCGGCAAGGCGGTGGTTCGTAATAGAGTGCGGCGTTTGCTGAAAGAGATTGCTCGCTTAACAAGTGTAAAACCAGGATGGGATATAGTGTTTATTGCTCGGCCAAATGCAGCGGCTGCTGACTATCATCAACTCAAAAAGTCGATGGAAAAGCTGCTACTCCGAGCTCATTTAACAGATAAAGATGAAACGCTTCGTGTTGGAGTTAATTAAGCTGTATCAATCTACGGTATCACGGGTTACTCCACCTGCTTGCCGATTTGCTCCCACGTGTTCTCATTATGCTTATGAGGCAATTGAGAGACACGGATTTCTTAAAGGGAGCTGGCTGACGACTAGACGTTTAGCGCGTTGTCACCCATGGTCTAGCGGTGGCTATGACCCAGTGCCATAAATTTATTAGTTTTTGTTGTTAATGGTGAACGATGTGACCGGTTTCTTTACAATCAAAATAAGGAAGGTATTAAGTCTGATACTCTCCGTTATTATGCTAGGTCTAATCGCTATTGGCTGTGGTGGGCCAGCGCACCAAGGATGGTCTGGATTTGCCGGTGATGATGGCATTCTTTATTTTGGGTCGATGGATAGCAGAGTGTTGGCAATAGATCCTTCGGCTCGGAGTCAGGGGTTGCCTTTCCCAAGTGAAGGTGAATGGGTCTTGCCCATTCCCACTGCGGGGTCTCCGGGGGCAATATGCGGTCCCGCTTGCGTTCCAGCATCACCGAGGGCAGGTATCTATGCTACACCAGTGGTGATTGGAGACTTGGTTTGTGTTGGCACCTATGCCGGTGACAGCGGCAAGCTGATGGCCATAAATAGGCTGGCTCCCGGTTACGCGGAAGGTGTCCCACTGCGGTCAAAGGGTGAGTGGGCTTATCCGAGTGGTGTTCAATCAATAGGTGCTATTGTTGGCAGCCCGGTAGTGGTCGAGGATACTCTCTATGTGGGCACCTCTGAAGGTGAAGTCTATGCGCTAGGCGTGGTTTATGGAGAGAGTAACAAATGGAAGCAACCATTTGATACTGAGGGTAAAATATGGACATCTCCAGCAATTAAAGACAATGTTGTCTATATTAGTAACTATGCGCATAAGTTTTTTGCCCTGTCTAGAATAGATGGTAGTCTTATATGGGAGATTGAATTACCAGCAGCCGCTGCCTCGTCCCCTGCAGTTGCTGGAGATGATGTCTTTTTCGGCGCTTTCGACAATCAGCTTTACGCTGTTGATGTTACCAATGGTGATGTGAAGTGGACGTTTGGCGGAGATAATTGGTTCTGGTCGACTCCGGTAGTTAAGGATGGTGTGGTTTATGCTGGTTGCCTAGACAATAAAATATATGCCCTGAGTGCTAGTACAGGTGAGGAGCTGTGGCAATTTACTGCTGATGGCCCGATTGCGTCAACACCGGTGCTGGTAGATAATATTCTTGTAGTAGCCTCAGAATCAGGGATGGTGTACATGCTAAAGGCTGACAGCGGAAAGCCGGAGCATGATCCTGTGCCTGTCGACGCCTCGGTAAAGGTTCCGGTAAAGGCTCCCCTTTATGCCGAAGGAAACATGGTTTATGTCCATGCTAGTAATCGCTGTGTCTATTGTATAGATGTGCAAAGCGGGGAGAAGGTCTGGAGCTTTTGTTATTCTGAAATTGAGTAGAGTTAACTATGGCTGAACTGTGGAATACTATTATCCTTGAGCCGGTACTCAATAGCTTGATTGCTATGTGTACTGTGTTGGGTGGCAACTTCGGATTAGCAATCATCGTTCTTACTGTTATTGTCCGACTGATATTGTTTCCGCTTACAGTAAGGCAGACTCAATCTACTAAAGCCATGCAGTCGCTGCAGCCGAGAATTCAAGAGCTCCAGAAGAAATACGCCAAAAGCAAAGAGAAACTGCAGCAGGAGACGATGAAGCTGTATAAGGAAGCCGGGATAAATCCCCTTGGCTGTCTTTGGCCTATGCTTATCCAGTTGCCTATATGGATTGCCCTGTACCAGTCTATTATGCAGGCATTGGCGGCTACGCCGGAGAACTTGCTGAATTTGTCACAGCATCTTTACTCCTGGGCGGCGGTTGGTCAGGCAGTGCCGTTAAATGAGCATTTCCTCTGGCTTCGACTGTCGCGGCCAGACCCTAATCTAATCCTGGCTATACTGGTGGGTGGCACTATGTGGGTGCAGCAAAAGATGGTGACGCCACCTTCAGCTGACCCAAGGCAGAAGTCTATGACCAGCATGACTACAATGATGATGCCACTAATGTTCGGATTTTTCACCTTGTCCTTCCCCAGTGGCCTGGCTCTGTACTGGACGGTTTCAAATATACTTGGGATCATAATCCAGTATTTTGTTAGTGGTGGCTGGGGCTATTTGAGGACTCCGTCTGTACCAAAGCAGGCGCCATCTCAAAAGACATCTCTAGCCCAAAAACCTATACCTGCAGAGCAACAGTCGAAGGTCTTGAAACGGGCAGCTGAGCAGTCTAAGACGATAAAGCAGGCATCATCTGAGGAGAAGAAGAGGAGAGGTCTTTTTGGGAGATGAAAGAGCTAGAAGTAAGCGGAAAAACGGTTGATGAGGCCACCCAGGTAGCACTGGAGCAATTGGGTGCAAGTGAAGACCAGGTGGAAGTGACAGTCTTGAAGAAAGGCAGGTCTGGGGTCTTGGGGATGGGGGCTGCGGAAGCCAGAATAAAAGTGAGACTTCTACCCGTGCCCGGTGAAAAGGCTGAAAAGGGTGAAAAGGGTGATGTAGTTAAGGTGGCCAAGGAAGTCGCGGAGGCGCTTATTAAATCCATGAGAATAACAGCCGATGTCTCTGTGACTCAATCAGCCACCGGCGAATTGCCAGTAACTCTGAATATTGATGGCGATGACCTTGGTGTCTTGATTGGTCGCCGTGGTCAAACTCTGGTCTCTCTGCAGTATGTTGTCAGGCTAATAGTTGCCGAGAAGTTGAAGATGTGGGTGCCGATAAATGTTGACGTTGCTGGCTATAAAAACCGCCGTTATGAATCATTGCAGAGCTTGGCTCTGCGTTTGGCAGAGCAGGTGCAAAGGAACCGACGTTTGATAATGCTTGAGCCTATGCCTGCAGATGAGCGTCGGATTATTCATTTAGCTTTGGCTGACCATCCGGATGTCACCACCCAGAGCATGGGTGAAGGCGAAATGCGAAAAGTAGCTATTCTATTGAAGAAGCATTAAGCATGTTCCGACCGGTAAGCAGCAAAGTTAATTTTCCTCAGCTAGAAAAAAATCTCCTCAGTTTCTGGAAAGAACACCAAATCTTCGAAAAAAGCCTCGAGACTCGGTTTGGTGCCACACAATTTACCCTCTATGAAGGACCGCCTACAGCCAATGGTAGCCCCGGAATTCATCATGTGCTGTCGCGAGTTTTTAAGGATGTCATCCCCAGATACAAGACGATGAAAGGCTATTATGCTCCACGTAAAGGAGGTTGGGACACTCATGGACTTCCGGTGGAGCTGGAGGTTGAGAAGATGCTGGGTTTCACTGGCAAGGCTCAGATTGAGGAGTATGGGGTGGCTAAATTCAATGCCCATTGTCGGGAGAGTGTGTTCGGTTATCTTAAGGAATGGGAAGCTATGACTGAGCGCATTGGCTTCTGGCTGGATTTAGAACATGCCTATAGGACTCTCGAAGATAGCTATATTGAGTCTTGCTGGTGGGCGCTGAAACAATTGTGGGACAAGGGTTTGATTTATCAGGGCTATAAGGTTACTCCACATTGCCCGCGGTGCGGCACCTCTCTCAGCTCCCACGAGGTGGCTCTGGGCTACAGAGATGATGCCGAAGACCCCTCGGTTTACATAAAGTTTAAACTAGATAGCAAATCACTGGTGCGGTCTGAAATTAGTGACCGTCAACTAGTATTTAAGCTTGGAGGGCTTTTCTCGCATAAGCCTGCCTTTTTCCTGGCTTGGACAACAACTCCGTGGACTCTGCCGGGTAATACTGCCTTAGCAGTAGCTCCTGATGCTGAATATGCTGTTGTAGAGTTGGAGAATGAGCATCTTATTCTCGCTAAAGCATTGCTTGAATATGTTGGGCTGAGTAGTTACAAGGTAGTAGAAACACTAAAGGGCAGTGAACTTGTAAATGCTACGTACCAACCTTTGTTTAATCCTCATAAAAATGGAGTAGAGAGAAGGCGGCCTCAAACTTATATCAGCTCTGATGTAACACGTATCACCACGGCGTTTGAGGTTCAGGAGTCAAAAGAAGACTTGGTTTACCGTGTAATTGCTACTGACTTCGTGTCTATGGAGGAAGGCACGGGCATCGTTCATATTGCTCCGGCTTTCGGTGAAGTGGATTTTGAGGCTTTTAAAAGTGAGGAGCTGGATTTTGTCCAGCCTGTAGATTTAGATGGCAAGATGACCGGCACTTATCCTCGTTTTGCCGGTAAGTTTGTCAAGGAAGCTGACCCTCTTATTCTCGAAGACCTCAAGGAAAGGGAACCGAGCTTGCTCTACCGCAGCGAGCGGATAGTCCACACTTACCCGTTTTGCTGGCGTTGCGAAACGCCACTTCTCTACTATGCCAAAAGAACCTGGTATATCAGGACATCGCTTAAGAAAGAAGCGCTTATTTCTGGAAATGCCGAAATCAACTGGTATCCAGAGCATATAAAGTACGGTCGTTTTGGTAACTGGCTGGAGAACAATGTTGACTGGGCTTTCTCCCGAGAGCGCTATTGGGGTACGCCGCTGAATATCTGGAGTTGCTCAAACTGTAGCAGCTATGAATGCGTCGGTAGCCTCGCTGACTTGAAAGCAAAGCCAAATCTCGAAGGGCTGGTTGAGCCGCTGGACTTGCACCGTCCTTTTGTTGATGACATTACTTTTGCTTGTTCAAAGTGTGGCGGTAGGATGAAGCGGCAGACTGAGGTGATTGATTGCTGGTTTGACTCAGGGGCCATGCCTTTTGCCCAGTGGCATTATCCATTTGAGAACGAAGATGCTTTTAATCGGAGTTTCTCTGCAGACTACATTTCTGAGGCAGTTGACCAGACCCGCGGATGGTTTTACAGCTTGCATGCCATATCCACCCTGCTTTTTGACCGCCCTTGCTTTAAGAACGTCATCTGCCTGGGGCATATCCTGGATGCCGAAGGTGAGAAGATGAGCAAGGCCAGGGGCAATGTGGTTGACCCATGGTCGGTACTTGATAGCTACGGCGCTGATGCTTTACGCTGGTATCTATTTACGGCTGCCCCGGCTGGCAATGTCCGCCGCTTTTCTAGTGACGCTGTGGCTGAGGTGTTGCGCAATTTCCTGCTTACCCTGTGGAATATATATTCCTTTTTTGTCATCTATGCCAATATTGACTGCTTTGACCCCAAATCAGCAGGCACACCATTGCTTTCCGACTTGGATAGATGGATTCTTTCCAGGCTGAACCAGCTTGTAGCTGATGTAGATGAAGCTCTGAGCAATTATGACCCTACATCAGCAGGACGGAAGGTCGAGACTTTTGTAGATGAGCTTTCCAACTGGTATGTCAGGCGTAGCCGTCGCCGTTTCTGGAAAAGCCAGAGCGATGCTGACAAACTGGCAGCTTATACCACGCTGTACGGTTGTCTTGTTACCTTGTCCAAGCTTCTAGCTCCTTTTACGCCCTTTGTTGCCGAAGAGATGTACCGGAATCTGGTGTGCTCTGTTGATTCCAAAGCTGTGGAAAGCGTACATCTGGCTGATTTTCCTGTTCCGGATCGAACTCAAATAGACGCGGAACTGGTTGAAGCCACCCGTCTGGCTATGACGGTGTGCAGCCTTGGGCGTGCCGCTAGAGCTAAAGCCGGCATAAAAGTGCGCCAGCCACTGTCCAGGGCATTGGTCAAGGTAAGGTCAGCCGGCGAAAAGAAGGCTTTGCAAAGGCTAACCTATCAGATATTAGACGAAGTTAATGTTAAGGAAGTAGAATTCCGTGAAGGGGAAGAGGTTAGCGATGACCCCGGTTATGCTTCTGCTGCTGAGGGTGACTACTGGGTCGCGGTAGCTACTGAATTATCGCCAGAGTTGGAGGCTGAAGGAATCGCTCGCGAGGTGGTACGGCGTTTACAGACCATGCGCCGCTCAGCTGGTCT